>JAJFLV010000231.1 GCA_021772535.1 Opitutales bacterium
CAATGTGACCATTCACATAAAGAACGGATACGGCTTCTTTATACCGGGCTGGCCTTGAATCCGGAGGGGGATTTTGGCTGGGATAAGGGAATCGAAAACGCACGGGCTCTGGGTTATGCGGAGGAATGGCTGGAGGAATTGTCGATGGAGGTTTGGGAATCTTGCGCCGCCGTGGGCAACCCCTTCAGTCTGGGGCCGCTTCACGCCGGGGAGGTTGTGGTCGATATCGGTTGCGGAGCGGGGGCCGACCTCTGCCTGGCGGCAAAACTGGTGGGCGAATCCGGTCGTGCCTTGGGGGTGGACCTGACGGCCCCGATGGTCGAAAAAGCTCTCGCCAATGCCGCCCTCTGCGGGCTTGCCAATGTGGAGGCCTACATCGCCGATATGACCCAACTACCACTGCCGTCTGAATACGCCGATGTGGTCCTTTCCAATGGTTCCATCAACCTAGCTTTCGACAAACTGGCTGTTTTGCGGGAAGCCTTCCGCATTTTACGACCGGGAGGGCGGCTGCAGATAGCCGATATGGTCAGGATAGTTGAAGAAGAAGAGGGAGAAGACGCGGAAAAGGGCCAAACCGATGAAGACTCCTGGGCCGATTGCGTTGGAGGAACCCTGACCGTGGATTGTTTTCTGGAAATGCTGGCCGAGGCCGGGTTTAGGTCGGCCGAATTTGTCGGCTATACCGGTTACAAAACTTCACCGGTAACGATGGGAGCGACCTTTCGGGCGGTCAAAAAGGGTAGCCGCCAGGTCTAAGGCAATCCTTTTAAAAAGCTTTATTTATCCTCCGAATAGGATAACCTATAGCATTTCTGCTGCTCAAAGCCTTGGTCAATCGAAAGGTTGTATTGGATTTATTTGAATCTATTGAAACTTTTTATCGTTATCAGGCGTCTTAAAAAAAACACCCTAATCGCCTTGAACAGAGGAAACTTGTCTCATGAAGATGCATTACCGAATTTTGTTGCCCATCGTCATCATTGCCTTTGCAGGGTTGGCAACGTATAATTTGATTCTATTTAAGTCCAAGCCGGAGAAGGAGGAGCGCAAACCTTTGGCAACCATTGTGGAGGTAATGCGGGCGAAAAAGAGATCCGTCACTTTTACAGTCAAGAGCCAGGGAACGGTCGCTCCCCGCACGGAAACCGATCTGATTCCGCAGGTTTCGGGAAAAATCACCTCCATCTCACCTTCTCTCTACGCGGGCGGGTTTTTTGAGGAGGGGGATGTGCTGGTGGAAATCGATTCGAGCGATTACGAGGTGGCTTTTGTGCGGGCTGAGTCGGTTTTGGCCAAGGCAAAATCGAGCCTTTCCCAGGAGATTGCCCAATCCGAACAAGCCCGCAAAGACTGGAAAAACCTGGGCCAAGGCAACGCAACGGAACTTGTTTTGCGAAAACCGCAGTTAATTGATGCCGAGGCCACTGTAAAATCCGCCCAAGCCGACCTGGAAAAGGCAATTCGAGACCTGGAGCGCACCCGCATTCGAGCGCCCTACGCAGGAATGGTAAAAGAAAAAAATACGGATATAGGGCAGTTTGTCTCTCCTGGCATCATGCTGGCCAAGATATTCGCCATTAATTACGCCGAGGTAAGGCTTCCCATTCCCAGCCATGAACTTTCCTTCGTCGACCTTCCCTACAACTACCACGGAAAGGGAGGAAAAAAGGCCGAATTGAAGGTTCTGCTTTCGGCGGATTTTGGGGGTAGAAAATATATCTGGAAGGGGCTTATCGTGCGGACCGAGGGAACAGTTGATCCCCGGAGCAGGGTTGTCTATGCCGTTGCGCAGGTGCACGATCCCTACCGTCCGGCGGCTGGAAGCGACCGACCGCCGCTGCAGATGGGCATGTTTGTAGAGGCGGAGATCAAGGGAAAAACGGTTGAAAATGCCTACGTGCTTCCCCGCCAAGCGCTGAGGAACAACAATCATATTCTTATCGTTGACGACAGAAGCACCCTGGAAATGCGAAAGGTGGGGGTCATTCGCACTGAAACGGAAAACGTTATCATAGGAGAAGGGATCGAAGATGGCGAAAATGTTTGTCTAACCGCTCTGGAATTTGTGGTGGGAGGAATGAAAGTGACCGCTCAAATGAGGGAGGAAGAGGAATTTTTGGCAGAACCAACCTTCGAGGAAAAAATGGTATCCGCGGAAAAACCGGAGGGCGGAGAGGAGATATGATATGAGGGGAGACGACATCCATAAGGGAATCATCGCCTGGTTTGCCCGCAACGGCGTGGCGGCCAATCTCCTCATGGTGGGCATCATGTGCCTGGGTCTGATTTCCGCCTTTAAAATTAAAAAGGAATTTTTCCCCGAGTTTTCCCTTAATCTGATCACCATCAATGTATCCTATCGCGGCGCCGCCCCGCAGGAGGCGGAAGAAGGGGTATGTGTCAAGATCGAGGAAGCCATTCAGGATCTGGAGGGCATTAAAAAAATCTCATCCCGGGCCTACGAAGGAGGCGGTCGTGTCGATGTAGAGATTGAGAACAATTACGAAGTACTCGATCTGCTGGACAAGATAAAGCTGCGGGTGGATGCCATTTCGACCTTTCCAGCGGAGACCGAGAAACCGATCATTTACGAACGGACGACGAAAAACGAGGTCATGTGGGTGCAAGTTTACGGAGACGTGGATGAGCGCACAATGAAAGAATACGGCAAAATGGTGCGCGACGAGATAATCGCCCTCCCCAATGTGACCCAGGCCGAAATGGATGGAGTTCGCGATTACGAGATATCGATCGAAGTCTCGGAGGCGACCCTGCGCCAATACGGATTGACTCTCGACCAGGTGGTAGAAGCGGTGCGCAAGTCCTCCCTCGATTTACCGGCCGGCTCCATAAAAACGGTGGGGGGGGAAATTCTGCTGCGGACCAAAGGCCAGGCCTACGTGGGCCAGGAGTTTGAAAAGCTGGTCCTGTTAACCCGTGAGGATGGCACCCGTTTGCTTTTGGGCGATATCGCCAAGGTAGTTGATGGTTTCGAGGAGGATGAATTTTTCTTCAAGTTCGATGGAAAAAACAGTCTTGGCATTCGCATTTACCGGGTCGGCAACCAGAACGCCATCACGGTGGCCGATACGGTAAAAAAGTATATAGAAGAAAAAAACAAGGAACTGCCGGCAGGAGTTTCCCTGGATTATTGGGCGGACGCCTCCCGGCTGCTCAAAGGCCGCCTCAACCTTATGTTGAAGAACATGGCACTGGGTGGAGTGCTTGTCTTTCTTTCCCTGGCCTTGTTTTTACGGCTCAAGGTGGCCTTTTGGGTCATGGTTGGTTTACCGGTCTGCTTTTTGGGAACCATCTGGCTGATGCCGATGGGTTTGATCGATATTTCCATCAACATGATCACCCTTTTCGGGTTCATTCTTGTCCTTGGTATCGTGGTGGACGACGCCATCGTCATTGGTGAGAACGTCTATACGACCATCCGGCGGGATGGTCAAGGTATCGACAACGTGATCAGAGGCGCCCAGGAAGTGGCCCTGCCAGCCACCTTCGGCGTGCTCACCACCATCGCGGCATTCCTGCCCATGCTCATGGTGCCAGGCCCGAATGGAAAAATATGGTCGGGCATCGCCCTGGTAGTGATGCTTTGCCTGGTTTTCTCGCTCGTGGAATCCAAGTTGATCCTGCCGGCCCACCTGGCCCATATGAAGATCAAGGACAAACCCAAAGATGGCTGGGGGCCGTTCATGCGGATTCAACGCGGATTCAGCCATGGGTTGGAAAATTTTGTGGACAAGGTTTACCGGCCGGTCCTGGAGCTATCATTACGGCATCGCTACACAACCTTGTCCCTTTTTCTGGCCGGAATCATCCTGAGTGTGGGCGTGGTCAAAAGCGGAATCGTCCGCGGGGTATTTTTTCCCGATATTCCCAGCGACTTTATCCATGCCAATGTGGAAATGGCGGAAGGGACCCCGGCATCGGTGACCGAGGCGGCCACCTACAAGGTAGAGCAAGCCATCCATGATCTGGACCGTGAAATGCGAGAGGAGTTTGGAAACGAAGATGGCGCCATAATCGAGCACTCCATTTCCTGGTCTTCCGGTGAAACCGTGGGCCGGCTGTTCGTCGAATTGAAGCCAAGTGAAAATCGAACCATCGACTCGATTGAAGTGGTCAATCGCTGGCGCGAAAAGGTTGGTCCCATAGCGGGCGCGACCGACCTGAATTTTTCCGGGACGACCGGCCATGACGCCGCCGCGATCGATTTTCAACTCGAGGGGGACAATTTCGACCAACTCGACGCAGCCGCTGAGGAAATTAAGGTCAAATTGGCTGGATTTAATGGCGTATTTGATATCAAGGATACCTTCAGCGGCGGGAAACGTGAAATCCAACTTGCCATCAAACCGGAGGCGGAGGTGCTCGGGCTCACCTTGAGCGATCTTGCCCGGCAGGTTCGGCAGGGCTTTTACGGGGCCGAAGCGCAGCGAATACAAAGGGGCAAGGACGAGGTAAGGGTAATGGTCCGTTATCCTCAAGAGGAACGCCGCTCGCAGGGCGATCTGGAAAACATGCGGGTGCGCACTCCGGCAGGAGAAGAAGTACCCTTTTCTTCCGTGGCGGAAGCCAAAATGGGACGCGGGTTTTCCAGGATAACGCGGATCAATCGCAAACGCGTAGTTAACATCAGGGCTTCGGTGGATAAAGATACCATTGAACCGCATGTAGTTATCAATGAAGTGACCAATGAATTCATGCCCACACTCTTGGCAAAATACCCCGGGGTCACCTACGCTCTGGAGGGAGAAAGCCGGGAGCAGGCGGAATCCATGGCCGGTCTCATGCAAGGGTTCTTTTTGGCTCTCATCGTCATTTATGCCTTGATGGCGGTGCCGCTGCGTTCCTACGTCAAGCCATTGATCATCATGACGGCCATACCCTTCGGCATTGTCGGGGCAATTGTCGGACACATGCTCATGGGGCTTCCCATGAGCATTCTTTCCTTTTGCGGAATCATCGCCCTGTCCGGAGTAGTGGTTAACGACAGTCTGGTTATGGTTGACTTCATCACCCGCCGGGAAAACGAGGGTATGCCCCGTTTCGAGGCCATTCGCGCGTCCGGGATTCGGCGATTCAGGCCTATCCTGTTGACCTCATTGACCACGTTTCTGGGCCTCACACCGATGCTTATGGAGCGCAGTTTACAGGCCCGTTTTCTCATACCGATGGCAGTCTCACTTGCCTTCGGAATACTTTTTGCCACCGTTATTACCCTGATCCTGATACCATCGCTTTACCTGGTGCTGGATGATTTACGAATCATTTGCCTGCGAATCGGGGCAGCTTATGGATCGGTCAAAGCGAGAGAGCAATTGAGCATCGCCAGAGGGATCGGGGCAGAGCCTACGCCTTCTTCGGGTGGATGATAGCCGGGGCGAATATATAGTGCGGTCAGGTCTGGATCAACGGCTTTGCGCTCCTTCAAACCCGAAAGCTTCCAACATCTCCTCGACCAGAAGATCAAACGGCGGAAGAACGCTCTTTCCTTCCATCCACTCGCTGCAGCAATCGAGGTAGCCCATCATGATGGAAAATTCTGCCTGCCGGTTTTGCGCGGCCAGCCATTGAGAAAAAAACTCCCAGGCGGCCAACCACTCGCTCAAGCTGTAGGGAGACTCATCCACGCTTTCCACCAGCAAGGGCCAGTTGTTCTTCGGACCGTCATTCCGTTGGTCCAAAGCTTCAGACATAAGGCGAAACTGCCAAGGATTTGCACTGGCCGTGGCCAGGGTCTCGATTGCAGAAATATCCAAAGTAGAACCGCTCTGGCCCGATTGAGCGTTATCAAGCGCAACAAGCCACTCATCGCAATCCACACCTGTGCGCTCCGCCTGGAGGCGGGCCAGTTGAGTTAAATCAACCATCATATGCCAATAGGAAAATGCGTGCCCGGCAGTGTCAAGCCGGGTACGGCAAGGGGTCGTTAAGGATTGCGAAAAACTCCGCCGGTTCAGTGAAATCGTCGAGCAACAATGTGGGATTGGCGGTGGCCAATCTTTCTTTGGAGTGGAATCCGGTGGCCACTGCGATGGTGACAGCGCCGATAGCTTTGCCGCAAACAATGTCCCTGTCCGTATCTCCTATTACGTAAACCCTGTCGGGCTCCGTCTCGAAATCATAGCCATGTTGGCGACTGGCCCGCTGAAGGGCTATTGGTCCCAGTGTATTTCGGTCAGCGCCGTCTTCACCGTATGCCCCAAAGGAAAAATACCGGCAAAGGTCTAAACACTCGAGCTTGACCCGGGCGGCTCCGCTCAGATTTCCCGTTAACAAGCCTTGAAAAATATCGTCGCGATGGTGGAGCGTTTGCAAAATGGATTCAACGCCTTTGTAGGTGTGAATATTTGCCAGAAGTATTTCCCTATTGAGGCATTCGATGTAGCGGGCGGAGAACTGCTGAAAAATTTCCTTTGAGTTTTCCAGATTGTGACTGACCATTAACCATTCCATGATTTGGCGGTCAGTGCGGCCGGCCAACTCGAATCCATCGAAAGAGGCCTCCACTCCGAAACAATCCTTCATCGCCTGCAGCACGGCCCGGCAGCCGGCCCCATCGGCATTGATAAGGGTTCCGTCGATATCCCAAAGGAGGAGCGATTTCATCGATCAATCATTTCCACGATGGCGCCCTCGACAAACTCTGTACCGACATGTTCGAGTTTCACCATGGCCCGGCGATTGGCCAGATTTTCGGAGGATTGGCTGACGACCCGGATATAATTTCCGGTGTATCCGGGCCAGAGACCCCGCCGGGGATCCTCGAAGAGGACCTCCAGTGTTTTCCCGAGGTGCTTTTCGTAATAATCGTAGCGTTTTTGAGCTCCTAACCGGCGTAGATAGGCACAGCGGCGTTGACGCTCCGGCACTGGCACTTGTTCCGCTTTGCCGGCGGCAATGGTTCCGTCTCTTTCGGAGAAGGGGAAGACGTGACAATAGGCGAAGGGGTTGTTGATGAAAGTTTGGCAAGTTTCCTCGAATTCTTTCTCTCCCTCTCCGGGAAACCCGGCCAGAATATCAGTACCAAGGCATAGACCCGGTACGGCATCGACCGCTTGCCGGATAAAACCGGTAAACTCCTCCACCGTGTATTTGCGTCTCATCAATTGCAACGTGCGATTGGAACCACTCTGCATCGGGATATGCAAATAGGGGAGCAGGGAATGCTCGGATGATCCCATCCGCTGGAAGAGGGCGGTTGGGATGGTGGTGGGTTCGATGCTGCTGATGCGGACTCGTTTGATTCCGGAAATGGCATCGAGACGATCGACGAGGGAGACAATGTCCTCTCCCTCATTCTCGAAAGTGCCGATGTTGACGCCGGTAAGCACGATTTCGCGAACGCCGCGTTCGGCTAAAGATCGGGCCTCGGCCATCAGGTTGACGACGTTGCGGCTGCGGGCGCGTCCACGGGCGAAGGGAATGATGCAAAAAGAGCATAAGAAGTCGCAACCATCCTGAATTTTCAGATTAGCCCGTTTGTTGAATGGCTGGTCGCCGACGAACTGGATGGAAAAATCGGTCCGGTCGATTCGCTCGCGCACGATGATCGGCCGTTCATTTTTTCCGAATTCGACATAATCGAGAACACTGAGTTTTTCCTGGTTGCCGATGATAAGATCGACTCCGGGAATTTCAGCGATAGCTTTCGTCCCCATCTGGGAATAACAGCCAACGACGGCGGTAAAGGCCTCCGGATTGCGCCGGATAAAATGACGGATAGCCTGGCGGCACTTGGCCTCGGCCTCTCGCGTGACGGTGCAGGTATTGATGATACCAAGGTCGGCCCGTTCTCCAAAGGGAACCAGGCAATAACCAGCCTGGACCAGTTTTTCCCGGATCAACTGGCTTTCGGACTGATTCAACCGGCACCCTAGGGTATGGACCGAGGCAGGCCGGGATTTGCTTAAATCGGAAACCATAAACGAATGCTATGATAGGTTGTGGGCATTTTTCAAAGAGAAATCCTACCCTTTGCCTGCGGGAGAAATTACTGGCCATTCCTTCCCGGTCCGCCATTAGCCCAAGCCGATTTGCAATTACCAGGGGTAAAAGACCGTATCAGGGGGGGGTCTCTCAGGTGGAGGCGACGAAATCATTAAGCGCCGCCAGGGTATAGTCGAATTCCAGTTCTATTTGTCCAGCAATGGCTTCGAGTTCGTCCAAGTGACCTTTGAGAATGTTTCCTTCGAGCAATGAAGACAGCTTGGCGAGGCGATTCCCGCCCAGATTGGCACTGCTCCCAGCTAAGGAATGAGCCAGCCCGGCGACCTCTTCGAGATCATTGCGGGAAATGGCGATACCAATTTGCGCCACTCGAACTGAACTATCCTCAGTAAACAGGTCGAGCAGCTCTTGCAACATTTCGGGACCGCACTCTTCGGCGGTTTCACGCAGCAAGTTAACCTGAAACTGGTCCAGCCGAGGTTCACCCTGGTCGATAAAAGCAGTTGCTACTGTGATGTTCATTCCCTGCAAACATCGGGAATTTGCCTCATTTATTTAGATTAATTACGATTGAGATTTCAAGCGGTTGACTCCAGAGTTATGTTTTGTAGATAAACCAACCCGCCCTGTGAGCCGATAGCATCCCCCGATGATGACCGAATCTGCCAGAAAAGAAGCGCGCGATATCTTGCACCTGACAGAGCAAAATACGCTGAAGGCCCTGGAAATCATCGAGCGACAGCTTTTCGTTCTTTATTCCCGGGCCCAGGTGTTGGTCAGTCTGGCTGGAGTGGTCATCACTGTGACCGGGTTTTCGGGGCGGACCATTGCAGGAACGTCGCTGCCGGCCCAAATGTTTATCATTGGGGGGTTGGCCACGGTGCTGGTTTGTGTCATATGGGTTTACATGAAGGTCATGCGGATCAACTGGTCGACCACGGGGTTGCAAGAGGATCCAGTGGAAACCCTGGTGATCCTGATCAAACGCCGGAACATCAAAACTCGCGCTTACCTTGTGGGAGGCTATGTGCTATTTTTCGGGCTGGCCCTTTATTGCATTTCGGTATCCATGATGCTCCTCAGTCCGATGGGCTGATGGCGCATGGCCGAATCAGACTACGCGAAGCTTGGGGTGCAGGCGGTCCAGACTCTTGCGAAAGCTGGTGGGGGTTTCCCCGGTAATGCGTTTAAAGGACCGGTTGAACTGTGAAAGAGATTCGAAGCCGATATCGAAAGCCACTTCGCTGACACGTTTGTTGGGGTTGTAAAGGAGGTTTTTCGCCTTCTCGATGCGGATGCGCGTTAGATACTCGGTAAAGGTCATCCGGGTTGTTTTTTTAAACATTTTGCAAAAGTAATGAGCACTGGTGTTGACCGCCCGGGCTGCCTTGTCGAGGGTCAGGGATGACTGATAGTTTTCGAGTATGAAGCGGCGCGCCTTGGCCACCATTTCCGGCTCGGAGTTTTTTTCTTTCACCATTATGAGATTGCTGATGGAGGCCAGGTGCTGGGCAAAGGTGGCCAGAAGCTGGACAAAGGCATTATACTGCTCCGGGCTCAAAACCCTGGATTGAAAATAGGCTTCCTCCAGCCGTTTCAGATTGATCTTGGTCCCAAGGGAAATAACCTTGCGGGCCACCCTGCTGAATTGCTCGTCGTTTGGCTGGTGCAGGAGCACTTGCCCGGTCTTCAAAAAGGCGACCACATTCTCACCAACTCGAATGGGCACGGCGGAATCGCAAAGACCGGCAAAACATTTAAGGGTGCGCGGTTTGAACTCCGCTTCACGCTCCAGTTTTTCCTGTACCCTGAGGCATTCGGCGCAGCTTTGGTTGCTGTCCGCCATAAGGGCGCAAAAGGGGTTTTTATTTTTCGCCTGCAACCACTCGAGATTGAATGAGCCGGTAGTGCTTAAAGCCAGGGGCAGGCCGGTGGCAGTGGAAAATGCCTTTTTATAATCGCGATAGATATCCGACCGCGAAAGTTTTCGCAAAAATGCCCGCTTATCCGCCACGGAAGCGTCACGAGATTCCACTTTCAGAAAATTGGCTACCACAACAACAATCCAGTCCTGACTACTAATTTACCAGTAAATGCAGCAAGTCAAAGCATTCGACCACATTTTAGATAAATTAATACCCCTTTGAAGCAAAATTTGACTGGATAAAGAGAAATTATGCTGAGTTTTTTCGACCGGATTGGGTGATAATAGGAGAATGAATGGGCGGCTGGTGGAATTGCTTCGGCGAAACAGTAATCGGGTTCTTGATGACTGGCAGACCGAGTTGGAGTTGCTGCCGCCCAATGAGGACTTCACCCATGGCGACCTGTCCTATGAATACCTGGCAGAGTTGTTTGAAAATATTGTCGACCTGTTGAACCTGAATTCCGATTCTTTCCCCAATCCTCCGGGTTTGCATAATTACATGGATTTTACCTTTACCTGCTCCCCTGGGAGGGCGGCCTGCGTGGATCTTCACCAGGCTGGGCAAACAGCGCTTTTCCGGATTCTCGATAAAAACAGGACCCCTGGAATTGTCTTTACCCGAAGTGAGATCAGAGCTTCCTCCAGAATCTTGCAAAATGCCTTGGCCATAACAATGCGCAGAGAGATCGAAACATGCAGTGAAGAGTGCGCCAAGCCCTATTGTCCCTTTAGTCCGGGAAGAGATTCCCAATACCAGTTCCTCAGCCATAAAGCCAATCTTTCAAATACTTTATAGACACCAAATCTTTCGATCATAAATCTTTTACCTGGCGACCCGTGGGAGAGCCGTAAAAAGGCCGGGAAACCGGCCGGGAAGCGGTTCAGGAAATTACCCAAATTACCGGGCCAATTCCGTTACACATAGTGTAATCCACCATCAGTCCCGCAACGACATCCAGCCAGTAGTCATAGCGGCTATTCCTTCCGCGGGTCGCCGGGTTTCATTTCCCGGGAAAAGATCGATGACGGCATTGAAGAGCCCTCGGAAGGTGTAAAATGGCGTAGAACTACCCCCTTCGCAAGACCTGATTTTCACGGGAAAAAGGGTTAAAAAAAATAGGAAAATTTCCTTTTCCGATTTGTCAATTCCTTCACCCGTGCTATAATCACTTGATAAGTAAAACTAATTATATGTTAACATGAAAAAAATATTTCTTATTAACGTAGTAACTTTATGCGCTCTTTTGGGACCGTTGCAGGGGAGAGATGATTTCCAAACCTGGCAGGAATTCAATGTCAAATTCTACGATTCACCGAAGCTCGACATGTATTTGTTCGGCCAGAGCCGAATCGGTGAAGATTCCTCCCGACGGCAAGTGGCGTTGATCAACCCCAAGCTGCACTACGCGGTGCATCCAAGCCTTACCCTGGCCATGAATTACACTTATCTGGACATCAAAAGTCCGCACTGCTCCTACACCGCCAGCCAGCATTGGCTGGAATTCGAGGCCAACCCAAAAATTCGCTTCCGTCCCTTTGACAAACTGGACCTGGCCAACCGCAACCGGCTTGAGATCCGGTGGATAGAGAGCGATGACAGGGTCCACTACTGGACACGCCACCAGATCTCCATGAGCACGCCATTGAAAGGGATGGGGCCATTCAAGAGGGCATTCCTGAGCGAAGAAATCTTTTACGATTACACCCGCAACAAGATTGCGGAAAACCGGTTTACTCCCCTGTGCTTGAGGATGAAACTAACCGAACGCACGGAGATGGATTTTTACGCCATGGTGCAATCGATTTGCGATTCCGGAGAGAGATGGAACCACCGCTATGTATTTGGGGTGGGGTTCCGGGCGGATATTGGTCGCAGAGGAAGATGACAAGCGTCCACTTCTTCGGTTGAAGGAGGTAAGGGGATTTACCCACGGGGATGTTGCCGGGTTGGGTTTGATCCACCTTTATATCGGGATCAGGAGCAGAACTGGATCAGTTCCCGGCGATTACGGTTCTATTTGAATTTCCGGCGGGATTTGGTAACTCCAATGGTTGAGGGCGAAACCCCAATCCTCTTTTATACTTTCCACCTGGCGGGAGGTCAAGCGGTAGACATTTCGACGGTAGTTTCGCTGACCTTCGAGATAGGTTTTTATACATTGAAAAGCTTTTTCACGACCGGAAAGCCCATGGAAATCATAAATTTTCTCGATTTCCCGCAATGGGTTCTTTTCGATCTCCTCGTAGGTAACCTCGATCAGGTCCTCCGCCGGTATGGCCTGCAAGTCTTCCAGGTAGCGCTCCATCATCAAGCGGTAATTTTCAAGAGTGATCGACTCAAAATCGAGATTCTCATAGGATTGCCAGGCAAAGGCGGGCATGGTTTGACCAAAATGTTTCAGGGTGGAGCAAAACACATTGTAGGGATTCCTTACGATGTGAACGAAACGGGCGTTGGGAAAGGCGGTTTTCAACCAGCGGGCGCGGGTGGTGGAGGCGGGATTTTTCAGCAAGAGCCGTTTCCCATCGTTGGCCAGGGTAAGCTTCTGCAGGAGGTAGCGGTAAGTTGCCGCAAAACGCTCCAGTTCCTCTTTTTTCAAGCCCTCCAGCAAGACGGAGCGGCGGTAGTGCTCCCGCAATTTTTGAGGAAAATAGTAGCAATTGTAGTAACACAGCGGGTTCATGTTTCCCAACGCCATTTCCTCTTCCTGAGGAGAGTCCAGAGTGAGGGAAACATTGTCCATGCCGCGTGTTTCGGGCAGGACCATTTCGATAATGGGGGGCGCAATTTTGAGCTTGCCGAGAAAATCCAGGGGCATGGCCGTCTGGAGAAAAGAAATCCAGGCAAATTGAGGGTCCCGGCTTAAAAGGTTGTGCAGATGAGTGGTTCCACTGCGCCAATGCCCGAGAATAAAGATGGGATCTTTATCCAGCGGGGTTTTTTCAATACGGGAAGAATAAAGGAGGTTTTCTACCTGGTAAAAAGAGAAACGGGCGAGGATTGCGAACAAGCTAATGGCCTGCGGCAACAGGGCGGGGCCTTCGAATGCGCGATGACGGCGAAGAAGGTCAAAAAATGTTGTCAGATTGCTTCCGGCCAGCGGGTGCAATAGTCTCATGCCACAAAGCGGGTGATGGGAGCAAAGGTAACTCCTCTAAACCCCTTGCAAAGAATCACTTTTAGTCGGACCGGAGGGAGTTGAAGTCGCCTTTTTGAACCGCTCGATCGATTCAGGCGAGATAAAGTAATTCTCGCACTGGGGGCGCGCCGATTCGAGATCGAGGGAATGCAGCAGTTTGTAGTGAGCAAGGGAATCTTCCATTTTGACCGGTCCCAGGGTGGGCCGTATGTCGGGTTTGCGGCCAGTCAGCAGGCTGGATAATATGCAGCCTGTCATTTCACGGGGATCCCTGCCCACCAGGTTGAGCAAACGGTTGCCGCCGAGTTCTTCGATCCTTTCAACCGCTCCACCGGGCAGGTAAATGGTTTCTTTAACTTCTTCCTGCAGACGGATCAACCCGCCGGTGGTAAAGAGTATGTCGTGCTGGGTTTCGATACGCTGGATGGCATCGAGAGTTCGAAAACAAGGCGGGAAGGAATCGTCCACAATGAGCGTTCCGGGCCGCAGCCGGTTGACATCGAGTATGCCGGGAACGTTGGTTGCCCCGAGTATGAAGGAGGCCTTGTAAACCGCATCCGGCAGTTGGCCGCGAGTCGGTTCCAGCTTGATATTGCCATCGAAGCCCAAATCCTCGACCAGTTTGCGGCGAATGTCTTCCAGGGAATCAAATTTTTGGTAAAGATCGCACAGGATGAACTCTTTGGGGTGCGGTAAAACCTCGAGCATTAATCGCATGGTGGAATAACCGATGGAACCAAGCCCGACAATGGCAACCGACTCCTCCTCCAGACTCCGCTCGGAGCGCTTGAGGAGACCTTCCATCGATTTAATGATGGTGGCGGTGGTGGTGGCGTGCCCGGTAGTGATGATCGGCAGATCGGTGCGGCCATCGATTAAATCGGTGACCTGCCGCCCGTAGTTGGTGGCGGAAGGTATCAGCCCGGTGAGGGAAACTTTCTTTGCCCCCATGCTCTTGGCAACTTCCAGCGACTGCATAATCTGGTCTCCCAGAAGCTCCTGATTCTTATAAAGTTCGGACCCCAGCCGGGGCAGCATAACGAGGCCGATGCGGCCATAAGGAGTTTCGTAAAGGTTGCTGACGAAGGATCTTCCGTGCAGCCAGTTGCGGGCAATATCGTCCTTGGTCAGACCGGTCAGGGGGAGAAACGCGTCCGGGATGTAGGCCAAGGCAACGGCATCGACCTTTGGCAGTGAATCCCGATCGCCATTGACTCCTTCGACCACCTCGAGGGTGAGGTAATCGGAATTGGAAATTTCCTCACCCATTCCCTCGGTAAAAAAGCCGTTGCCGTTGAAACCTAGGCCGTCAGCGGTTTCCCGTTCATCGGGAATGGTGTCAAGGTAAAGGGCCAGATGCTCGACCGTCGGATTGCGGAGGAATACTTCAACGGGCAATTCCCGGTTGAAGACATGGGATATTTCGGTCAGCAGTTGCAGGGCGAGCAAGGAATCGCCCCCCAATTCAAAGAAATTGTCGCGAATACCGACCTCTTCAGTGGCAAAAGCCATGTTGAGAATATCCACCAGGATCTTCTCCGTCGGGGATTGAGGAGCCGTATATTCGACCGCCAACTCGGACCTAACCAATTGCGGGGCGGGCAGAGCCAGGCGATCTATTTTTTTGTTAGGAGTAAGGGGAAACTCCTCAATAATTACATAAGTGGCCGGCCGCATATAATCCGGCAGACGCTCCGCCAGGAAATTGCGCAATTCGGCGATCAATCCCTCCGTAGAACCAGAACAAATGAGGTACCCAACCAGGTTTTCTCCACCCGGCATGTCGTCTCTTTTGATAACCACCGCTTGTTCCACCTGGCCATGCTGGCAGAGGTGTGTCTCAATCTCCTCAAGTTCCAGGCGGTATCCGCGCAATTTAACCTGGGTATCGCTGCGGCCCAGAAAATCGACTTTGCCATCGGGCAGGAAGCGGGCCAGATCGCCGGTTTGGTAAACCCGCTCTTTTCTTCCGTTGGGCAGCAGGAGGTCGATAAATTTTTCCGTCGTCAACTCCGGCTGATTGTAGTAACCGCGGGCCAGACCATCTCCACCGATGAAAAGATGTCCGGTAAATCCCGGAGGCAAGGCTTTATGGTTATCGTCCAGGATGTAAATAGTAGTATTGGCAATGGGGCGGCCGATGGGCACACAGCCTGGCTGGGATTCGACCTTGTCAACGGTGGACCAGATGGTGGTTTCCGTTGGTCCGTAGAGGTTCCATACCGCTCGCGTGCAGGGCAGGAGAGACTCGGCCAATTCCCGCGGGAGGGCTTCGCCCCCGCAAAATACGCGCAGGTCGTGTTTGCCATTCCAACCGGAGTCGAGGAGCATTTGCCAGGTGGCCGGTGTGGCCTGCATGGTGGTGACGGCATACTCCTCCAGAAGAATGGAGAGCTGACGGCCATCGGTAGCTTCCTCCCTGGTTGCGATGACGACCTGGGCCTCGGTTATCAAGGGAAGGAAGAGTTCCAGCACCGATATATCGAAAGAAAGCGTGGTGACCGCCAACAGGGTATCGTCGGATGTCAGGCCGGGTGTTTCCCGCATGGAAGAAAGAAAATTGACCACCGCGCGATGAGGAATCTCAACTCCTTTGGGTTTGCCGGTGGAGCCTGAAGTGTAAATGATGTAGGCCAGCGATTCGGGAGTATTGGATACCACTGGGCCTCTCCGGGCGGACCCGCCGTTTACCATCATAGTCTTCCAGGATCCTTTTGGCAGACTGCTGCGCAAATGATTCTGGGTCACTACGATCGAGGGGTTGGCGTCTTCCAGCATTTGCTGTAGCCGCTGCATAGGGAAGGCCGGATCCAGCGGCACATAACAACCGCCGGCCTTGAGGATGGCCAGGGCCGCAATCATCATTTCAACAGAGCGATCGATAAACAAACCTACCGGGCAGTCTACATCGACGCCGGCCGAACGCAGCTTCAAGGCCAGCCCGTTGGCCCGCCGGTTCAGCTCGCTGTAGGTGAGCGATCTACCGGCGCAGGTAACGGCAGTCCGATTGGGGTTACGCAACGCATGTTCCGTGACCAACTGGTGCAGGCATTTATCTTCCGGGTATTCAAGGTCGGTATGGTTCCAGTCTTCCAGGATTTTCTTTTCTTCATCGCGGGACAAAAATGAGAGTTCGGAAATTTTCTTTTCCGGATGGACGACCACTTCTTCCAGAATCTGCTTAAAGAGCCCGTTCAAGCGATCAATGGTTTCCGGCTCGAAAAGATCCTGGTTATATTGCCAGCAGCCATAGATATGCCCACCCGCTTCTTCCACGACCAGTGATATTTCAAACTGGGCCTGGCGAAGATTCAGATCGATCGACTCCACGGAAATGTCGCCGACGTTGAAATTATGCCCCCCCTGGCCAATGAGGAAAACGGCGATGCCCTGTTCGTCGATCCCAGGAATTCGTTCCATCGAAAAAGTAACCTGGAAAATTGGCGAACGGCTGGGATCGCGTTTTACTTTCAGGTGGTCCACCAGGTGGGAGATGGGATGTTCCTGGTTTTCCAGGGCGCCGATAACCGACCCGCTGATGCGCTGCAAGTATTCAAGGAAAGTGGGATCATCGTCGATCCTGCTGCGCAGAGGCACCGGATTGATGAAATATCCTACGATTTCGTGAAACTCCTTCATGCTGCGACCGGCGAAGGGACTGCCGACGATCAAGTCGTCCTGATTGCAATAGCGATGCAACAGGACCTGGAAGGCGGAAAGGAGGGTGGTGTAGAGAGTGATATTGTTTTTCTTGGCCAGGGAATCGATTTTCCGGGAGAGGCGGTCATTCAACTTGAAACCATGGGTGGAGCCATTGAAGGACTGCACCGGCGGGCGGGGATGATCGGTGGGCAGGTCCAGGACCATGGGAGCGCCTTGCAAATTATCCTTCCAATGGTTGAACATTTTCTCCCGCTGCGGTCCCTGCAGGAGCATTTCCTGCCATTTGATATAATCGGAATACCGATAGGGCTGTGATTGAAACCGAGGTTTGCCGCCCGATTTGATGGAGAAATAACTCTCCATAAGATCGCGCATGAGAAGCACCACGCTCCAGGCGTCCGATACAATGTGGTGCATGGAAAGCAAGGTGATATGGGACCCATCGGCGGTGCGAAAGAGTTCCAGTCTTACCACCGGTCCTTTTTTCAGGTCGAATGGCTGATTGGCCTGTTCGACCAGCAGCTCCTTGATCTCTTTTTCACTCAAATCGACGGCATCGTGCTCGCGAAAATCAATCGTTCTGCTCTTGCGAAGGGTTTGCAGAGGATGGCCCGATTCGTCTGAGAAAGTCACGTCGAGCATGGGATGCCGCTGAAAAAGAGCCGCGAAAGCTTTTTCCATCACCGGAATATCGACGTAGGGTGTGATCTTGGAACTGAAGGTCAGGTTGTAAGCCGGGCTCCTGGGGGCCAGCCGATTGAGAAACCAGAGGGAGTGCTGGCCTTCGGATAAGGGAAAAACGATTTGTTCCTCTTCCGCCCGCTCGAGAGCGGGAATGCCAGTGGCTTCGGCAATGCCGGAATCGCCGCCGAAATCTGCGTCCGCTGTCTGTATGAGCAATTCGAGCACGGGAACAGCCAGCTCCGTGATATTGGGTCCTTGCAGGAATTGGCCCATTGGCAGGCTGATCCCCAGATTGGTCTCGAGGCGATTCATCAGCTCGATGGCCATGAGGGAGTCGAGGCCGATCTGGGTGAGGGGAGTTTCGCGGTCGATATCGGCCGTGGTGGTGCCGAATACCTGGGCAACTTGCTCGCAAATATAATCCGCCACCAGGGGTAGCCGGTCCTGGGCAGAGGCAGCGAGAACTTTTGGCCGGAAGGAGTGAGCATCTCCGGCGGTGGAATCGGCCTGTTTTTCCCGATTGAGCACGGCTGCATAGGTGGGGGAACTAGCTGTGGAGGGATTCAAGCGGGCCAGGCCCGACCAATTGATGCGCGAGGCGCCCAGTTGAACGGAGCTTTTGTGCAGAATCTTGGCAAATATGCTGAAGGCCTCCTGGGGGGTGAAACTTTCCAGGCCCAACTGGTCCAGGTATTTTGCCACTTTTTCATTCCGGGCGACATAGCCGGCTTCTGAAAGAGCGCCCCAATTCATGGTCAACGCAGGCAGCCCCAGGGCAGCTCGGTAATGTGCCAGAGCATCGAGAAAGAAATTAGCCGAAGCGTAGTTGCCTTGTCCTGCGCCCCCCACTATGGAGGAAGCAGAAGAGAAAAGTATGAATTGCTCCAGAGGCAGATGCCGTGTGAGGGTGTGCAAGTTCCAGGCCCCTGTCATCTTCGGATCAAGGACTTTGTAGAAACGTTCCGGGGTCAACTGGGTAATCCAGTCGTCGTCCAGGACCATCGCTCCATGAATGATCCCCCGCAGTGGCGGCATTTCTTTTTCGATAAATTCGAGGACCCGGGCGACATCCTCCTCCTTGGTCACATCGGCCTTAATCGCTTCTACGCGGGCTCCTTGTTCCTGTAAAGAGGCGATGGTTTCGCGGGCCAGTTCGGTGCTCGCCCCGCTGCGGCCGATGAGAGCCAGGCTGCGCGCTCCGAAGTCCACCATCCACCGGGCCATTTCCAGGCAAAAACCGCCCAGACCGCCGGTTATCAAGTAGGTGGCATCGCCACGGAAAAGAGTGTCCGCCTTGAGAGAGGGACCGACCGGTATGGAATCCTGGCGGAAGGAGAGCACGTTTTTGCCGATATGCTTGGCCTGCGCCATATATCGAAAGGCCTCCTCCGCTTCGGTCACGGGAAATGATTTCAAGGGCAGGGGACGTAATTTTTTCTGGTCGAAGAGTTCTGCTAATTCGGCCAGCATCGAGGTGATGAAGGCGGGCCTGTCCTTGAGAAAAGAGGCCAGATCGATGGCGAAATAGGAAATGTTGTCCTTAAAGGGTTCCAGGCCGATTTTTGTGTTGGAATAAATGTCGATCTTGCCGATTTCGAGAAACCTGCCATAGGGCGCCAAAACCGAAAAGCTTCGCTGGATGAAATCCCCCGCCAACTGGTTGAGGACGACGTCCACCCCACGTCCACCGGTAAGTTCCAGGATTTGGTCGGCGAAATCGAGAGTTCTCGAATCCATCACATGCTCGACCCCCTGGGAACGCAGGAAATCGCGTTTTTCATCCGAACCGGCGGTGGCAAACACCTCCGCGCCCACTTGTTGAGCGACTTGGATGGCCGCCTGCCCGACGCCGCCGGCGCCGGCATGTATGAGGATTTTTTCACCCCGTTGCAACCGGGCCAGATGGTTCAATGCGTAATGGGAGGTAAGAAAAACCACCGGCAGCGTGGCTGCTTCATCGAAGGACAGATGTGCGGGTTTGGGAAAAACCAGAGCCTGGTTGACGGTGGAATATGAGCGGCAGCAATAGGGCGCCATTCCTACAACCTCATCGCCGACATGGAAGCGGTCCACCCCCTCGCCCACGGCCACGACTTGGCCCGAACATTCATCGCCCAGCCATTTGAGGTCTTCACTCTTACCCGGGTACATGCCAAGGGTCTTCATGACATCGCGGAAATTCAGGCCAACCGCAGCCACTTCAATTTCGATCTCTCCAGCGGTGGGAGTTCTACGCCGGGTTTGCCGCAGGCAGAGATTGCTGAGGACGCCGGGTGTGGGTATCTCGAGTCGAAAGGGTAGTATCTCGTGATCGCTGACCGCTTCTTTTTTCTGCTCGGGAAGTTCCTCCGGCAGAGGATTGGACAATCGATTGCCGAATCGAACTCCGCCTCTATGTATTACCTCGAGTTCCTTGTCTATCGAACAAATTTCTTCAAAAACAACCTTGGCGCCTTCCTCCGGGCGATGAGTGTCCAGATCGATTGCTTTCCAGGAGAAATCCTGATGTTCGTTGTTGGCCACTCGGGCCAGCCCGAACATGGGCGTCGATGCGATGGAGGAAATTTCATCTTCCTTACCCAACGACTGGGCGCCGCTGGAAATTAACCAGACTTTTGGTTTTTCTGAAAACTCGCGGGCCGCCAATGCCTGGATCAGGTTCATGATATTAATGCAGCCCGTCTCCTGGGCCTCGCGCAGGGCCTGAGTGGTGGTATTGGCTGAAGCCGGGTGGTCCAGAGTCCACATATGGACAACCCCGCGCAGGCCGTTGGAATCAACATCGATTTCGGCCATGAGGCGGTGCATATCCTCTACTTGACCCGCCCGGATAGTAAATTTCCCGGAGGCATCGTTGGAAAATTCATCCCCCGGATAAACCAAGGTGCAAAGACAGCCGTATTTTTTCAGTTTGCCGGCGATGGATTTGCCTATGCCGCCCGAATCGGCCAAAATAAGCCAGGGACCTTCATCGGCGGAGAGCCTGTTGGCCGAGATTTCTTCCGCCCTTTCAGAGGTAATCTCCGGAACCTGGGCAAGAAATACCGTTTGCTGGGCCTCTTTTTCATCAATTGTATTGACGACAGATGAAACCTGGCAAAAACCGCTGTCCGACAAAAGCTCCGTCCACTTGCGCCGGGGCAGCAATGCGCAATCGGGCCGGAGGTCGGTATCTTCGTAGTGCCACCAGCCTTTCATCAAACCGAAGACCTGGTCGAGTGAACGCAGGGATTTGGTTACTTCGAGGAAGGTCAAGATGCCGCCGGAGGCCAGGCATCGGCGCACATTGTGAAGAGTGCGCCGCAAATCGACGGTGGCATGGAGGACGTTGGTGGCCAACACAAGGTCATAGGAGTGAGGCTCGATTCCCTGGGCCGCAGGATCTTTTTCGATATCCAGAACGGCGTAATTGACAAAATCATATTCTGAAAATTTCTGTTTCGCCTGAGCGGGGAAGACCGGAGAGATATCTGTAAAAGTGTATTGTGTTTTATCGGCTGGTAAAACAGGCAGGATTTTTTCCGTCAGCGAACCGGTGCCAGCGCCGATTTCCAGAATTCGGATGGAACTGTTGGCCGGCAATTCGGCAATGATGGCCGATACCGATTTCTGGAGCAGCTCGTTGTAGGCGAGAAAATCAGCATCTTCTTTGTAAAAATTTTCCAGCATGCCGTCCGGAGCAAAAATCAACTGGAGTGGGTCCAGACGACCCGCAAGAACATCCGCCAGGTTAGCCCCGCATTTTTTAAGCAACGGAATTTGGGCATGAAAATCGGGGTATTGACGGGTCAAAGAATCCGCTAATTTTGCCGTGTCGGGACTTTCCGGAACGGTTCCTACTTTCCATTTGCTCCCTTTCATCGGCAAAAGGGCTCCTTCCTCGCTCAAAGCCTGAAAGAAGGCGTGAATCAGCCGGTCGTGCGTCTGGATGATGCCCAGGTTGTCCATGAGTCCGCGAACCGTGATGATATCGCCTTTTTTCGGTTTCCAGCCCAATTGGCGGAATCCCTTAATGATCTGGAAAAAACTTAGCTTTTCGAGGGCGGGAAGGAACTCCCGCGAATGTTTTCTTAATTGATATCGTTCGTATACCGGCTCAATTTCTGATTTGATGGTTTCGCAAACGGATTGAGGGCTGACCAGAGGATGGCCGTTTTGCCGCATGGGGCTGCCGTTCAACCGGGAAGGTTCCCAGTGAAACTCGTAGAGGCACCGATCAAGGTCGTTGTCTGCTTTGGTTTCACTTTGTTCTACATGCTGGCAGCGAAAACCTTTGATTTCGGCGATTCGTATTCCCTTTTGGTCAAAAACCTGGATATCCGCCGTTAAATCCTCGCCGTCATCGTAGAGAATTTGTGCATGGCTCCAGAGGCGCTGGCCTGGCTTGTGGAAGAGCCGTATGCGGTCCAATCCAACGGGGAGATAGAAATTATCGGTAATTTCGCGGTCATCGGGCAGCACCTGGGCCCGGCTGACGCATTGAAAACAGGCATCCAAAACGGCCGGATGAAATAAATAATCCTGAGAATATTCGAAAATATGCTCAGGAACTTCAATCTCGCCGAGAGATTCGCCGGCGCTACTCCAGATATTCTGAATGAGGGAAAAGCAACGCCCAAACTGGTAGCCCGCTTTCACCATATCGATATAAATTTCTTCGTGCCCGAATTTATCCTCCAGCCGGGAACGGATTTCCCCCAGGTCAATTTTATAAGATTCCTGGTCAGAGAGTTTTTGTAATCGTCCCTGCGCGTTCAGATTCCAATTTTGAGAGGACCCGCCAATTTCACTACTATGAATCTCGAAGGTTCCTTCCTTCTCGTCGCTGAAAAACTGCAGATTCAGGGCGGCGTCATCGGAGAAAAAGAGGGCTTTCTGGAATTTGATCTCTTCCACCGAGTAAGGTGTCTGAGGGAAGAATTCCCTACCGGCAGCAAGACCCATTTCAACATAGGCGGAGGCAGGATAAACCAATGAATCGCGCAACCGGTGGTCGTCCAGGTAAGGATGGGCGGCCGGATAGAGGACGCCTTTCCAGGTTGGGTTGGGATCGCGGGTTCTCAAGCCGAGAAGGGGGTGCGATTCCTTCTCCATGCGGTAATCGAACGATTCTTCGGATTCCAGCCAGTAGCGGTGGTGCTGCCATGGATAAACGGGCAATCTGACGAATTGGCCTTCCTTCCCATTGAGGGCTTGCCAGTCCACGGGCAATCCAGAGGCATAGAGAGCGCCGAGGGATTGGAGCAATCTTTCCCGTTCCGCTTCTTTTCTCACCAGCGAGGGCAGTGTGAGGCCTTTGGCGCCAGCTTTGCCCAGACACTCTTTGATTGAGCTGGCCAGGGCCGGATGCGGACCCAGCTCAAGAAAAAGATGATGCCCCTGATCAATGAGATCGCTGATGGCTGGGCTAAAATGCACCGTATGGCGAACATTCTGCCACCAGTAACCGGCATCCAATGCGGTTCCCTCAAGCAAGCCTCCAGTCACGGTGGAAACAAATGGGAGGTTGCCGGGGTGAGCTACTATATCTGCCAGCGATTCCAGCAACTCCTTTTCGATAGGGTCCATCTGGTGAGTGTGAAAAGCGTAATCAATACGAAGCCAGCGGATGAATACCTGATCCTTTTCGAGCGGCACGACCAGGCTTTCCAAAGTTTCAGTATCCCCGGCCAAAGTCACCAGGCTGGGGCTGTTAATAACGGCCACGGAAACGCGATCCTCATAGCCTCGAATAACTTCAGCCGCCTTCTCCTGAGAGAGGCCGACCGCCACCATGCGGCCTTTGCCACCGGTAGTATTCTGCAGACGGCTACGATGATAAATGACTTTAACGGCGTCTTCCAGGCTATAAATGCCAGCCCAATAGGCGGCCGCTACCTCGCCCACACTGTGGCCGATAACCTTTGATGGCTCGATACCACGTGAGCGCCAGATTTCCGCCAGACCCACTTGCAAAGCAAAAATCGCCGGTTGTGCAATATCCGTACTGTTGATATTGGACTCGGCTTCCGGCTTGCTCATTTCCTCGAGCAAGGACCATCCACCAAGTTTTTGGATCAATGCGTCGATTTTTTCCAGGGTTTGGCGAAAAACAGGTTCATTCTTGATCAGTTCCTGACCCATGCCCCACCATTGAGGGCCCTGACCGGTAAATACGAAGACCAGTTGTTGATTTTCCGCGGAAGCCCGCCCTGACTCGATTCCGGGGATATTTTTCTCCCCCGCAATCCAAGTTTCAATGCGTTTGGAAATCTCCTTTGCGCTGGAGCCGACCACGGCCAACCGGTGCTCATGGTGGTTTTTGCGCAAGGAGGCCGTGTGGACTATGTCGCGTAAATTGGGGGCCAACCTTTTCGATCCAGAGCCGTTGGATAAAAATGCAGCCATGTCCTCCGCAGCGGCTTTGAGGGATTCCTCGGTATTTCCGGAAACGGGGAGCAAAACCGGTTTTTTCCGGATTCTTTTTGCTTTGGGTCCTCCCTCGTGTCTCACTGCCTGCGGTGGGCATTCCGAGAGGACTATATGGGCATTGGTTCCCCCGAAGCCGAAAGAATTAACGGCGACCACCGCGGGTTCTCCGGTATCCGGCAAGGGCTCCGCCACGAGGGGTACGCGCAAGCGCAATTCCTCGAAGGGGATGTGGGGGTTGGGCGTCTCAAAATTTAAATTGGGCGGAATCGTGCGGTTATGCAGGACAAGGGCGGCCTTTATCAGCCCGGCCACTCCGGAGCCGGATTCGAGGTGGCCGATATTGGTTTTGACCGAACCGATGACACAGTAATTACCCTCCGGCCGGTCGCGGCAAAGGACATTGCCGAGGGCTTGCACCTCGATGGGATCGCCCACCGGAGTTCCGGTGCCGTGAGCTTCCATGTAGCTGACTCGATGGGGGGAAATGCCGGCTTGCTCGTAGGCCTCCTCCAACATTAGCGATTGGGATTCCAGGCCGGGCACCGTCATGGCGTTGGTGCGACCGTCCTGATTAATGACGGCGGCGTTGATAATGGCGTAAATCGGATCTTTTTCCTCCAGCGCCCGGCTGAGCGGTTTGATGACCAGCATGCCTGCCCCTTCTCCGCGCACATAACCATTGGCGCGGGCATCGAAGGCAAAACATTTGCCGTTCGGCGAGAGCATGGAGGCTTTGCTGAAACCGATCGACGAATCTGGCGTGAGGAGGGCGTTGACCCCACCGGCTAGGGCGGTCTCGCACTGTCCATCCCAAATGCTGCGGCAGGCAAGATTGACGGCGACAAGGGCGGAAGAACAAGCCGTGTCGACCGATAAACTAGGCCCTTTAAAATTAAAGAGGTACGAGATGCGATTGGAGGCGATGCTCAGGGTGCTGCCACTGTTGGTATGCACATCGACATCAGCGGGGCTTTTCATCTGTATGTTGGCGTAATCGTTGCTGGCGATTCCGACAAATACACCGGTGCGTGAACCGGAAAGCTTCTCCGGGGCCTGGCCACCGTCTTCGAGGGCTTCCCAGGCAACTTCCAGGAGCCACCTTTGCTGCGGATCCATGCGCAAGGCTTCGCGGGGGGAAATTCCAAAAAAGCGGGCATCGAATTGATCGATTTTGTCGATAAACCCGCCCCAGCGGGTGATCATTTTACCAGGGATTTGCGGGTTTGAATCGTAGTAGCGGTCGACATTCCAACGATCCTTGGGAACTTCCCGAATGGCATTTTGGCCTTTTGAGAGGTTATTCCAGAAGGTGTCCGGATCATTGGACCCGCCGGGCAGCCGACAGCCTATTCCAACAATTGCCAGGGGCTCATGTCCTTTACCTGTCATGATGTTGCCCTCCGCCGTAAATGGCTGCTGGCAGCAATCGATGCCAACCCTTTATAATGAGAAATATTGTGTTCGCTCAGCTCAATCATACTTAGATAAGGGGATATCTTAATGGATAAGGCTTTCTGCAATGTCTAGCCTAAACATGGGACATAAAAGTGGGTTTTGAGGTCGTTAAAATATCTTTCCCAACCCATTCGCAACTTTAATCATAAAGTCCCCATAGCCTGGAGCGACATTTGGCGGGAAAGAATAAATTAGGTGCCTGTTCAGGCCAGTGCGATTGTTATACAGATAATCTGAGCGGGTCATATTTGGGTATTGGCAGATTTTTCCAGGCTCCCCATAGGGGGCTGTCAATCGTGTAAATTTCCCTCTTAAACAATGTTTGGAACCCGGATAAATTCCCTGAATACTTGCACATCATAGAGTTGAAGAATAGAACGGGTTATCCGATTGTCAAATAATTCATTACCGCAAACCATATTCGCCGCCACTGACATTAGTTGCCGTTTCCGAAATAGGTGCGCGTATTGAAAATTCAGCGGTTTAATACCATCCCCTGCCTTCCAAACCTCAATTTTCATGTATGGAATGGCATCGGCAAAAGACGGATAAGAACAGCCCTAAAAGGCCGTATTCGGTTGTTGACCGGCCATAGGGGATTCCGTAACGAAGATGCTGCCGGAAGTTCCTTACCATGAAATTAACTGAAATCGCCATTAAAGAAAACCGTTTGACCCTGACGGTGGTAGTTTTTGTCCTCCTTGGCGGATTGATCGCCCTGTTCAACCTTCCCCGCTCCGAGGATCCTAAAATACCTTTTCGATTTGCCCTCGTAACCACGATTTATCCCGGCGCTTCGGCTGAACGGATTGAGAATCTGGTGACGGGAAAAATTGAGGAAGCGGTCAAGGAGGTGCATGAAGTAGAGTTCGTCAACAGCTTCTCCTACAATAACGTTTCCGGGGTTCTGATCAAGCTGAAGGATGATTACAAGGACCTGCGGCCAATCTGGGACCGCCTTCGCAGAAAGACCGATCGGGTGGGTAAGGAAATGCCGGAGGGGGTGCAAGGCCCCTATTTCAACGATGAATTCGGTGAGGTATTCGGAATAATAGTAACCATTTCAAGCGATACCCTCCCCTATCAGGATTTAAAGAATGCCACCGATGTCCTGCACCAGAAATTGCTGGGGCTTTCCCAGGTTTCCAAGGTGATCGACCTGGGGACCAAGTCGGAACGAATTACAATTTCTTACGATGATGCGGACATGGCAGAGGCGGGGCTTTCCCCTTTTCATTTCAAGACCTTCATGAAGGCGCAGAATGTGATCGCCCCAGGCGGCGGCATTCCCCAAGGCCATGAGCGCATCCCGACGGAGCCAGCCAGTGAGTTGAAAAACCTGGAAGCGATTGAAAACCTCTATGTCAGCCTACCGGAAGAAGACGATGCCTACAGCCTGGGAGAACTGGTGGAGGTGGCCAGCGGCTTCAAAAACCCGCCCGACAGCCTGCTGCGCTCTTCCGGCATTCCCGCCCTCGGCATAGGCATTTCCTTGCGCGAGGGTGGGCATATTGAGAAACTGGGCCGCGAAGTTCGGGAAGTGGTGGATGCTTTTTCCGAATCCGCCCCGGAGGGAATGCAATTCGATTATGTGGCCTTCGAGCCGGAGCGTGTGAAGGAGCGGATCAACCGGTTTTTTTTCAATCTCCTGCAAAGTCTGGTCATCGTCGGGGTCATTCTCATGGTCACGCTGGGGCTGCGTACCGGCTCAGTGGTGGCCAGCATGATGCCTCTGGTTGTCCTGGCTTCCCTTTGTGTAATGCTCACGCTGGGGACCAACCTCAACCTGGTGGCCCTGGCTGCCTTTATCGTGGTACTCGGCATTATGGTGGACACCCATATCGTAATCTCGGAAAGAATAATGGTCCTGCGCGAGCAAGGCATGGACAAGTATGAAGCGGCCACCACCACAACGAGCGAGCTTTACGCCCCATTGCTGACTGCCACCTTTACCACCATTGCCGGATTTTTGCCCATCTATGTGGCTAAGTCGACGGGCGGAGAATACGTTACTCCCTTGTTTACGATCGTAACGATCACACTGTTTTGCTCGACGTTTTTCGCCTTTACGGTTACACCGGCGCTCTCCATTCATCTCTTCAAAGTCAAACCCGATGGCCATCTGCCGATACAGGAAAGGCCCGGATATCGCCTTTACCGCAAAATCCTGCTGGCCATATTGCCCCGGCCGGCTCTCACGCTGACTACGCTGGGAGTGGTGTTCGTACTCTCGATTTATGGTTTCCGATATATTCCGACGATATTTTTTCCTCCATCCGACCGGCCCATTTTCACGGTTGACCTGGAATTTCCGGCTGGAACGGTTATTGAATACAGTGAGGAGGCAGCAGCCAAGATCGATAAATTTGTGAAGGAAAACCTGCTCGCTTCGCAAAATGGAGGAGAGGGCATCACCAACTGGGTTTCCTTTATCGGCCGCAACGCGCCCCGGTTCATATTGAACCACCGAACCCGCGAATATGCCCCCGAATATGCCTATTTTATCTTCAATATCACCTCGACCGACGAATTTCCTTGGTTGCGGGAAAAGCTTGAGTCGTTTTGCGCGGAAAACATCCCGGACGGACGTTATCGAATACGCCGCATCGAGGCGGGTCCGGCGGTGGGATTTCCCATTCGGGTGCATATATCGGGGGAGAAGCTCGAAGGGATGTTTGGAATTGCCGGGCAAATCAAGGAGGAAATGGAAAGACAACCCGGGGTATTCAACATCAACGACAATTGGGGTCCTCCACGCAAAAAGCACCGAGTGGTGATCGACGAGGAGGCAGCGGGATTGGCCGGTGTCACTCACGGTGAAATCGCCATGGCCCTGCAAACCTTTTTAACCGGCATTCCGGTGACCGAAATCCAGCAAGGAAAGGAGACCGTACCCATCATCATACAATCATTGGTGCAAGGTGACGACGAACTGGAAAAGATCCACGCGCTCAAAGTTTATTCGAACATCCGCAAGAAATCGGTTTCTTTGCAGGAAGTAGCCGACATCGTAGAGGTGCGTGAACCGGCCAGCATTATCAGGCGGGATTTCCGGCGCACAGTTACGGTGAGGGCGGATGTTGAACCGGGACTCAACCCCAAGAAAGTGGACCGTGCCCTGGAAAAATTTTTAGAGCAAAACCGCTCCCAATGGGGCGATAAATACGATGTTCGGCTAGGGGGAGAGGGAAATGAATCGGCCAAGGCAAACATGTCCATTATCAAAAACCTGCACTGGGCCTTTTTCATAATTCTGCTATTGCTGATTAAACAGACGAGGTCCTTCCGCCGCACATTCATAATATTGAGCGCTGTTCCGATGGGAATCATCGGGGTGGTATTCGGGCT
>JAJFLV010000232.1 GCA_021772535.1 Opitutales bacterium
TTCGTCGCCCTCGACAGCGCCGATGTCTGGTCCAACAGGGAAATTTTTCAGCTTAAAAAGAACGGGCTGCCCAAAGCGGTGGCCGGTGTGCCGCCCGATTATTTTTCCGTTACCGGGCAATTATGGGGCAACCCGCTTTACGACTGGAAGGTGCTGCAAAAAAAGGACTACCGCTGGTGGATGGCCCGGCTGGCGAGTAATTTCAATTTGTTCGATGTAGTGCGATTCGACCATTTCAGGGGTCTCGAATCCTACTGGTCAATCCCCGCCGGTGCCGAAGATGCCACCACCGGCAAGTGGGTTCGCGGCCCGGGAATGCATTTTTTATCCGCCATTAAGGAGCGATTTCCCGATTGCCGGTTGTTGGCTGAAGACCTGGGC
This sequence comes from Opitutales bacterium, assembly GCA_021772535.1. Taxonomy (GTDB): domain Bacteria; phylum Verrucomicrobiota; class Verrucomicrobiia; order Opitutales; family UBA2987; genus JAJFLU01. The sequence goes on from JAJFLV010000232.1 coordinate 382, forward strand.
GAAATCACCCCCAAAGTGCGCGAATTGCTGGCCCAAACGGGACTTCCCGGCATGGCGGTGATGCAGTTCGCCTTCGACGGAGGCAAGGAAAATTCTTACCTCCCCTTCAACCATGTGGCCAACTGCGCAGTTTACCCCGGCACACACGACAATAACACCACTCTCGGCTGGTATGAGGAGGCTTCTGCCGAAACCCGGCACCGGGTTCGCTGCTTTCTCCGGGCCAGCGGCGAAGATATCTCCTGGGACTTTATCCGGGAAGCCTACCGGTCGGTCAGTCGATTGGCCATCATACCGCTACAGGATTTCATGAGCATGGGTTCGGAAGCGCGCCTGAATACACCGGGAACCTCGCAGGGCAACTGGCAATGGCGATTCGACCGCAAGCAACTGGAGCGCCTGAACCGGGAAAGCGCGTCCTATCTAAAGGAAACCGCCGAAATCTACGGACGGGCCTGAAGGGGCGGCAGCCACTGAAATTCAGCTCTCGGCGCGGCTTTGGTGTTTGAGAAATTCGCGAATCGAGGGAATCGTTTCCTCTCCGGCATCCTCCAAAAGATAATGACCGGCCTTGGGAAAACGGTGCACTTCGGCCTGCGGGAACCTCCGGGTCCATTCATGAAGAAATTTCTCGGTGAAAACAAAATCCTGCAATCCCCAGCAAAGGAGCATCGGTTTGTCTTTCAACTTTTTCAGGTTGACCTGGATATTCCGTAAAACCGGGTAGGAAGGATGGCTCTGGTTCATGGGAATATCCTGCACGAATCTCAATGTGGCCACCCGGTTTCTCCAGCTATCGTAGGGAAACAGGTAACCGGCCTTGACATCTTGCGGCAATGGTTGGGCCGTTGCCATGGTCAACGCCGGGCGGGCGAAGAGGTTCAAGCCCCTCACTAAAATGTCTCCCAGCAGCGGTACCCGGCAGACCTGGAGGCTCAGGGGCATGACGCCAGCCAAAAATGCCGCCGTATTGAGGACGGTGAGGGAAAGGATTTTCTCCGGCATTCTCGTTGCCAGACCAAACCCGATGGGACCTCCCCAATCATGCACTACCAGATGAAACCGGTCCAGTTGCAGGCTTTCGACCAGTTTGAGAACATTCTCAATATGATTGATGAGGCGGTAGGGATAATCCTGAGGTTTGTCCGAAAGACCGCAGCCGATATGATCCGGTGCGAAACAGCGGAAAGAATCGCTCAGGCCGAGCACGAGATTTCGGTAAAAGAATGACCAGGTGGGGTTGCCGTGAAGCATCAAGACGGCTTCCCTGTCCCCTTCTCCCTCGTCCAGATAATGCAATCGGCCCCCCTCGACCTCCAGGTAATGATGGGCAAAGGGATACAGTTTTTGAATCGATTGGGGCAGTGGTTTCATTTCACCCGGCGCGAATCGCTTTTACATTTGCAAGGCCAGCATCATGCTGCTCAACCCGCTGCCGATGCCCAGGAGGGCCACTTTGTCGCCTTTGGCAACCGCACCTTTTTCCAGGGCCAGGGCCAGGGTAATGGGTAGCGATACGGAACCGACATTCCCGAGAAATTCGTAGGTGGAAAAATCTTTCTTCGAATCCAGGTTCAAGGCCTGGAACAAACCCCTCTGATGGGCCCGGCCCACCTGATGGGTGATAATGCGATCCGGCGTATCCTCAGACCAGCCGGTTGTTTTTTTGAATTTTTCCCAGGCCCGCCCGGCCACTCCGATTCCGGCGTTGAGGAGTTCCTCGGAATCTGTCTGCATCTGCAAAGCGTTTTCTCCGGCGGCGTCTCCCTCGCAAAGCTCATTGTGGCGGGTATCGGTTTCGACCACTCCGGCCAGCAATTGCCCCAGACCCATGCCGTCCGCCACCTGCGAAGAATGGCACAATACGGCGGCCACCGCCCCGGCCCCGATGGTCAGGTTGGCAAAATAGGGCTTGATCGAACTTCGGGTCAGTTCCGGGTTTAAAAGCAGATTGATAGTGTTTTCGATCAAGGGCTTTCCGTTTTCACCGGCCACGATGAGGGCGTTGCGGATCTGCCCGGACTGGATCATGCCGCCGGCCAGGGTCATGGCATTGAGAAAACCGAGGCAGGCATTGGAGAGGTCGAAAACCTGGGCCTTTCCGCTCAATCCCAGGCGTTGATGCACATAGGCCGCGGTGGCCGGTTCCAGCCGGTCGCGGCAAACAGCGGTATGGGCCAGCAAATCGATCTCCCCTTTGGCCAGGTTGGATTTTGCCAGCGCTTCCTCAGCGGCCAGGGCGCTCGCTTCCGAGGCCGAGACCGGTTGCGGCCAAAAGCGGCGCTCCTTGATGCCGGTCATCAACTCGAGCCGCCCGTAAGGCAGATTCAAACGGTCATAAAGGGCGGAGAGCTTTTCCTCGATGGCCTCGGAGGACCAGCGCTCGGGTGGAAGCGAATAGGCTATGGACTCAATACAGACGTCGGAAAAATGCATCGTTTTCGGTTTTCTGGCCTAACCTGACTTTATTTGTTTTCCGGGCGCATGGCCTGGCGGATCACTTCCTTGTCAAAATAATTGAGGTCCATGCCTGCGTTGACCGTGATTCCCTGGCCATTGATCCCGCTGGAACGCTCGCTGAGGAGAAAAACGGCGGTATCGGCCACCTCGCGGGTTTGCAGGGCGCGTTTGCGGAA
>JAJFLV010000233.1 GCA_021772535.1 Opitutales bacterium
AATTATGTGTTTGAGCAGCGTTCCGATGGGGCAGCAGGGCTGCCAGCCCGGCAAGCCCCGTCGCGCCTTGCTCAAAATGCATAATTGCTCTCTGCATCATCATCATCAAATTTGAGATAGGTTCTAAATGGGGAAAGCATCGTAACTTCCGCTTTATTCTTCATAAAGATTGGAGGCAAGCCTTAGAGAGCCCTCTTAGGCGGAATAAAGGATTCGGCCGCAATTGATGCAGCGGACCAGTTTCCCGGCTTTGAGAATATCCGTTTTCACCTCATTGGGCACACGCAGATAGCATCCGGTGCATTTCTGGTCTTCGAGAGGGACAATGAAGGGCGGCCTCTTGGCTTTCATTTTTACGTATTGGAAAACCCGTAGCGATTCTTCGTCCAATTCGGCGGTAGCGCTTTTCACAGCGGAATCAGCGCTTTCCAATTCGGATTGAAACTCTTCCCGGTGCTGTTCTCGTTTGGAAATTAAGGTTTTTAATTCTTTTATGCTCTGATTTCGCTCCTCCTCCTCTTTTTTGGCCAAATCGGTGGCTTCATCGATTTCCAGCATAATCCCGATTTCGCTGTCTTCGAGATCACTGATTTTTAAACCCATGTCGTTGATTTCGTGCTGAAGAGCCTGATATTCCTCATTCTTTTTGACCTGCAATTGCTGATTTTTGTAGCGGCCGGTCTGTTCTTCGGCCTGTTTGATTTCGATATCTATATCCTTACGGCGGACTTCCAGTTCAAGAATTGTTTTTTTGGCTGCTTCAATAGCCTCTTTTTCCTGAGAAATTTTTTGCTCTGTTCTGGCAATCTCAATTGGAATGCGCTCGAGTTGGCTTTGAATGTTATCCCGACGGGCATCACATTCCTGTAAGGCCATCAATTTTTGAATTACCGCGTCCAGCATGAGGCCTAGTTGATGAAGTGGTGTTTTGAAATAGCAACAAAATTTAGGCAGTTCAGCATTTTTTATGGAGATGGCGTTTTAAAAGATGCTGGATGCATGATGCAGGAAAAAAGTTTCGGATTTCCGATGTCAGGAGTCGGGAGAACCAGAAATTAGTAGCCATATTCTCTTTTAAAGAGGTCAGGATATCGATTTCCAAAAAACCTTGTTGAATTTTTTCCCTTCCGGTCAAAGTTTCTCCCTTGATGATTGCGGTTAAAGAGGCTTTTGAAAATGAGGAAAAAACGCCCTCCCTGCCGGCGCGAACAGAGGAAATTTTTCGCCCTGACGGTTGGCTCTGCACTGTCCTGGGGTTGGAGCATCGCCCCCAACAGGAACAGATGGCGATTGGCACTGCGCAGGCATTTGCCACAAATACCCCGCTGCTATTCGAGGCGGGAACAGGCGTGGGCAAAAGTCTTGCCTATTTGATTCCGGCTATCATGCAGGCCGTGGAGGCCGACCGTCAGTGCATCGTTTCCACCCATACCATTTCCCTGCAGGAACAAATTCAAAAAAAGGATTTGGTCCTTTGCCGTGAGCTTTTTCGGAAGGCGCCCCAACTGGCGAAATTCAAGGATTTTAAAACGGCATTGCTGGTTGGCCGCGGCAATTATTTATGCGGCACGCGTCTGGCCAGGGCGATTGCCGGCGGGGCGGAGTTGTTTCCCATCTCTGGGGAAGAAGATCTGGAAAGGGTTTGCCATTGGGCGGGCGAGACCAAAACCGGACTATTGCACGAGTTGAACCCTTCATTGTCTCCGGAAGTATGGGATTGGGTAAACGCCGATTCGGCCGCTTGCAACCCCCGCAATTGCAGTCCTCAAACCTGTTTTTTCCAAAAAGCGCGTGCGCGCGTGCGGCAGGCCCAAATCATCATCCTCAACCATAGCCTGCTTTTTTCCCTTCTCAACGCAGGAGGGCGAGCGGGCGCCAATTCACCGGGGATCCTTTTCGCCGACGATTTTGCTGTTCTCGACGAAGCCCAGACACTTCCCGGAGTGGCTTCCGAACAATTCGGTTGGCACATCTCGGAGGTTGCGGTAGATCGGCTTTTGAAGAAGCTTTTCAACCCCCGCCGCAAAAAGGGACTCCTGCAAATTTTTGGGCGCCGGGACGATTGCGCTACGGTGGAAAAAACAATTGCCCTGGCAAAAACCTTCTTCGACCAATTGCAGAGGAATCATTTGGGCGATAAAAAAGTTATCCGCATTCGAGAGCCGTCATTGAAACCGAATTCTCTCAACCCCAACCTCAAAGACCTGGCTCGTCGGACGGCCATTGCTGCCGACAAATTGGAGGAAGGATCGCAAAGGGATGATCTGCTCGATCTTCGCGATCGCCTCAACTCCTGCCATCGGGCTCTCGAAGTATGCCTAATGGCGGAGGAGGACGACCATGTTTACTGGATGGAAGACCGGGGTAAAAGGCGACGAAATGTATCCTTGCGGGCAGCCCCGATCAATGTGGAGGAAGTTTTGCGGAAGCATCTCTTTGCTCGAAGAACTTCCGCACTTTTGACCAGTGCGACTTTGGCCGAGGGAACCGATATGGGAAGTTTCATGGATAAAGTGGGCGCTACCGGGCAACCGGCCGAGCGGGTCACTTCCTCCTTCGATTACGAGGAAAACATGCGAATATACATCGTTGCCGATGCACCGCCGCCCTCACGGGAAAACGCTCGTCTGGACATAGATTACCTGGCCGACATGATCGAATACTGCGCATTGCGAGTTCGCGGTGGAACCCTGGTTTTATTTACCAGCCATGCCGATATGCGCCGGGTTGCGGGAAAAGTTGAAGAATCCCTGGCAAACCATAAACGACCCTTTTTTCTCCATGGGCGGGATGGCTCCCGGGCCGAACTGGCGAGGTGCTTTCACGAGGCAGGCAATGGCGTCCTTTTCGGGACCGATAGTTTTTGGGCGGGTGTGGATATTCCTGGTCCGTCGCTTTCCCAGGTCATTTTGACCCGTTTACCATTTGAAAACCCGACCCATCCGGTGGTAGAAGCCAAATGCGAATGGGTGCAATCGCTGGGCGGCAATCCTTTCAGAGATATCACCCTACCTGAAGCCGTGATAAAATTCCGCCAGGGTATCGGCCGTCTCATCCGCAAAAAATCGGATAAAGGAACCGTCACTTTGCTCGATTCGCGTCTGCTCAAAAAAGAGTATGGGAGGCGTTTTTTAGCCGTCCTTCCCCGAACCAATTACATTACCCTTCGACGGTCCGACAGGAACTCAGTTTTCCGGCCTCTGGAGGCGGATTAAGGAATTTGTTATAAGGCGTAGTTTTGGATTGAGATTTATTTAAATTTTGATAATATAGCTATTCAAAATTAAGACCGATTAGTGAATCCTTCCGTTGAGGATGATTATTATTTTATTTAATTAAGGTTGAAATAAATCGGTTCTGGAGTTGGGGGGGGATATTCTTGGTCCTGATTCAAATATATTATGAAAGTTTCCAGTTTCGGTCATTCCGACAAAGGAAAGGTACGGGAACAAAACGAGGACATGTATCTCGTTGACGACCGCCATTGCGTTTATGCGGTGGCCGACGGTTTGGGAGGTTTACCAGAGGGGCAATTGGCCAGCAACCTGGCGATTGAATACCTTTCAAAGGCAGTTTCCTCAAACAATTCCCTCGACAAATTGGATTATACGAGCCTCTTCGACCGCATAAACAAGAAGGTCTATAAAGAGGGACAGAAGATCAACAAGGAAATTGGAATCGGCACTACTCTGACGGTTTTGCGATTCAATTCGAAAGAGGCAGTTATCGGGCATGTAGGCGATTCGGCCGTCTTCCTGTTTCGGAGAAACTCCTGGATTCAACTGACTACCGACCACACCATGGAAGAAGAGATGCGGGCTCGTCTGAAACCGGGGGAAGATGTTTACATACCGGAATATTTTTCACATACCCTGACTCGCTGCATCGGCCAGATGGGCGACTTGACCACCGATGTTTACAAATTCAGCCCGCGGCCGGGAGATCGCTTTCTAGTTTGCAGCGATGGCATCACCAAAACCATGTCAGAGGAGGAAATCCATAAAGAATCCAAGGATTCACCGAATCCTGAGGATTTGGTTATGAAGTTGATCGAGATGGCGAACGAGCGAGGCGGACCGGATAACGCCACCGGAATCGCAGTTTTTGTGGAAGCTTAATCTGGGAGCGCCCAGAGCGGACTCGGATATTGGCCCGATTTCACCATTTGGTTAATCTGCCTGCTTAGGGCGTCGGAGTCTTTTTTGTAAGTCAGGCCATACCACTTTTCGTCAGTGGCCAGCACCTTTAATGCGGCAATTCCACTGCCAATGGCTTCTTGCATTATGGAGGGAAGATAAAACTCCGCTTTATCATCAGGATCGATCTCATTGAGACTTAAAAATTTCTGAAATTCAACACCGATTAAAGAAAAAATATCGGATGTAAATCCAAAGCAATTCATTGATACTCTATCTTCCAAATGCGGAGGTAGATCTAATTTTTCGGTAGAGCTGATCTGTTCGCTGGAAGAACACTCGATGTTCGGATGTTCTTTCAATTGAAGTAAGTATCCCTCTTTATCGACTTTACAGACTGCACGGGAGACGGGGCCATGCCGGGAGAGCGTATTTTTCAAGGTATAACCGATGAGGCACCAGGCGGCCTTGTTTTTGACTTCGTTCTTTACCAAAAAACCAGCCAGTTTATCATAGGCGGACCGGCCATAAAAATCGTCCGCATTTATAACCGCAAAAGAGCCATTGACAACGTTTCTGGCCGTATAAACCGCATGTGCGGTACCCCAGGGCTTTTTGCGGCCCAAGGACGGTTGAAACCCGGCGGGGAGATCGTCGATTTCTTGAAAAGCGTATTCGATCTGAACCTCGGGGAAAAATTTCGAGCTTATTTGCTGCCGAAATTCGGTCTCAAAGTCCCTCCGTATGACGAAAACTATTTTGCCAAAACCAGCCTTCAAGGCATCATAAACCGAATATTCGAGAAGGGTTTCGCCGGATGGTCCCACAGGGTCGAGCTGCTTGAGGCCACCGTAACGGCTTCCCATTCCTGCCGCCAATATAACTAAAGCGGGTTTCATGGCAGAAAATTTAAACAGTGACTCCCGGACACTGGCAATCTTTGATATAAGTAGAACCTATATCAAAATCGATGATGAAGATGCAGAGAGCAATTATATGTTTTGACCAAGGCGCGACGGGGCTTGCCGGGCTAGCAGCCCTGCTGCCCCGGCGGAACGCCGCTCAAACACATAACTGCCTCTGTCCAAAGGATTTGTGCGGCATGGTGGCACCTGCGGCGTTGGTTTGCATCCGAAGGGCTTTTATAGCCCATCCGGGCGCAAAGCCGCCTGGCATCTGCCACCGTGGCGCTACAAACATCATTCATCTGCGAATTTGAGATAGGTTCTTAGGAAGAAAAATGCGTGTTTTGCTCAGCTCACATGGTTCGACCGGCGATATTTATCCGGTAATTGCCTTGGGGAGGGCATTGCTT
>JAJFLV010000234.1 GCA_021772535.1 Opitutales bacterium
CCGCAGGTGAAGGCTCTTCCAAATCAGGGCTTTCTTCGGTTACTGGCTGCCGCACACCTACCTTAAAAGGTGTTTCATTGTCATCAACGTTTTGAGCAATCCGGTCTTCGGCCAAAGATGGCCGGTCTTCGGGCAGTGGAGCCACCCGCACGGTGAAATCAATCTCTTCCTCTCCCCGTAGGACTCGCACCGTTACAAACTGTCCCTCTCTCAGAAAGAAGAGCGCATTGCCGACATCGCTGGTGCTGCCTATATCCTGATCGCCGATTTTCAAGAGGACATCGTTGACCAAAAGACCGGATTTTTCGGCCGGAGCATCGGGGATGATCTTCTGCAATATCACCTGTGCCCCTTCACTAGTTGTCGTGTGCATTTGCACTTCGAATCCAAGCCAGCCATAGGTGATATCCTGAGAGAAGAGCAGTTCGTCGCGTATCCGCAGCGCTGCTCTGGCCGGAATGGAGTAGGAGCTTTGCAATTCGGACGGTAAATTGGCGACCGAAATTGCCACCAGTTTACCACTGAGATCAAGGAGCGGAGAACCGGGTTCACCCGGGCCCAAAGGCATATTGGTGCGAAGGTAGGGCACACGAAAAATCTTGTTTCCAAAGCGGTCTTCCAACCCGGTTACCATTCCCATCCGTGGACTGGGATTAAATTCGTAAAGTGCGCTGAGTCGAACCACCAAGGCGCCTATTGGCGGTGTGGCAAGCGAATCGGTCAGGTGTAGAAAGTTGAAGTTTTCCGGCAAATTATCAACCTTTATCAACGTAAGGTCGGTTGACATATCGCTGCCCAGCATTTCCGCCGCATATTCAATGCCATTATGATCGACTGAAATGCGATCCGCTTTCTGCCCGGTGCTAAGGTGGGTGGTGTTGGCGTTGGTCAGCACATGCCCTTCTCTGCTGATAAAAAAACCGGTTCCCAAAATAACCTGGGGTCTTTCCTCTTCACCCGCTCTTTGAAAACGGGACCTGACCCGAACGATGGCCCCCTTGTTTTCGTCGTACAACTCAATGAGACGGCGCTGGAGACTGAAGAAATCGCCCTCCTCCTGGGCATTAACGCTCAGCCAGCCTAAAAAAAAAGACCCAGCAGGGAAAATGACTTAAGATTCCGCCTCATCTGGACCAATTCAGAAATAATCGAGCGTGGGGGCGGAAACAAATTTTACCAGCGGGGCAGCGGCATCAGCCATTGAATCGCCTTGCCCTTGATAAAGATTCCCTGTCCCGGCGGAAGCAGTCAAAGTCTGAGGAGTCATAACCGTATCGAAAGCTCGTTGGCTATTGGATGGCAGGGGTATGAGATTTACCACGAAGCTAACCTGCGTATACACCATCAACGAGGAAGTTGTGTAGGGCATGGATACGGTGGCGGAATGACCGGCGGACTTGGTACTCAAGATATCCCGGCGGTTAAAGGACTTGTTCACAATCGGGACATCGACCGCCTTTGGGGCAGGCGCTCCGAAAGGAATTCCATCCTGAAATACTGTAAAAGCGAGTGCCAGGACTGCGGCGGTGGCAAGGGGAAGAGCAATCGCCAAACGCCCGAACACTGGCGTTATATACTTTTGATGCCAGGGCTTTTCATCAACCAGGGCGCGAAGGGTCTTCTGACGAAGTTCGCGATCGAATAGCTCCCAGAATTCGGCCGATGGCTTCTCCCGCCTCTTGAGACGAAGCACCTCCTCGAGAGTGATTTTTAACTTTGCCGACTGGAGAGATTGCGATGACATAAAGTCTGTTAGCTCAAATAATTCTGCAAATACGCCTGCAACTGCTGTTTGGCGTAATGAAGGCGCGAGCGCACGGTCCCTACCGAGCACTGCATAATCTCAGAAATTTCCTGATGGCTGAGTTCTTCTATTTCAAACAAGACCACAACAGTCCTATGTTTAGGAGACAATTTGTGCAGAGCTTCGTTCAATTTTTCCTGAAGTTCGCTCAGCAAGGCGGATTTATCAGAATTGGTCCGAACAGCGAGCGTCTCAACGATATCGGTAGCGCCCATTTCTTCGTTTATGGTTTCGAAGCTGAAAAACCGACGTAAACGGTTGCGCTTGAGATGGGTCAGGGCGCCGTTGACGGCAATGCGGTAGAGCCAGGTAAAAAAGCTCGATTTACCCTTAAATCGGTTAATAGATCGAAAGGCCTTAATAAAAGCTTCCTGCGTCAAGTCTGCAGCGTCTTCGCGGTTCGAGGTCAGATTGTAAATGATGGAGAAGAGCCGTTCACGGTATTTTAAAATGAGCTGATCGAACGCCCCGACATCCCCCTGCTGGACGCGAAACACATAGGCCAGATCGCTATCGGCGATTTGATCTTCATGCGCGGTGGCGGAAGCGAGGGCTTCGCCGCTTGCTTTGGTTACACTCATTTAGAGGGAAATACTAATAAAAAAATGGGGGAAATCAACCTAATTCCAGGGTGGATTTTGAACCTGTGAGACAGGGAATCCCGGTAATTGTTTCGCTCAGGGCCAGACAAATTTTTCCATCTGTCCTTTCACATAAGAACTTATTCCCAAGAGATAGTTGGCAGGCGGGTATTCCGTATAAGAAACAAGGGCCTTCTCCGCCGCCTCGATCTCCTCCATAAAGCATTGACGAACTTGGCTAAAGATCCCTTTTGCGGACATTAAACGGTTCAACCCTTTGATATCGGCCGGTTTGCCGTTATGAAAACTCCGGACCAGTTCTTTGCCTTCCAGACGGCTTAGTTTGCGCAGCAAAAGGATTAATGGCAGGGTGAATTTCCCGCTCGCTACATCGGTTCCCAAGGTTTTTCCGATACGGGCTTCCTGGCCAATGAAATCAGCGATATCATCAAAAATTTGATAGGCGATGCCCAAGCTCCGGCCGAACTTTCCGGCCACCTCTATATAATCCTTGTCGTAGCCAGCCAATTTAGCGCCCAGGTGGCAGGAAACGTAAAAAAGCTCGGCCGTTTTGTAGTTTATTATGTGGTAATAATCCTCAACCGCTATTGCGGTATTGCCCCGTTCGAATGATTGCCCGATCTCCCCGGCACATACCCGGCGTGTCGATTTGGAGACCGCCTGGCATACATCGACTGTGGGAAACTCGGAAGCGAGTTTGAGCGCCTGGGAAAATAAGGCATCCCCCAGCAAAACGGCGATTCCGGGGCCGAATTTTTCACTCACTGTAGATTCATTATGCCTCAGGGAAGCTTCATCGAGAATATCGTCATGGACCAAAGTGGCCAAATGGACAAATTCGATGACGGCGGCGGCTTTAACAAGATCCGCCGAAACGGTCTGCGAGTCCGTCCAACCGCTGTAAAAAACAAGGATTGGCCGGATACGTTTACCGCTGTTTTTTAGGCAATAAGCCACCAACTCACGGGTCTCCCGCTCAAAGTCATCCACCTGCCCTTGCATGAATTGCTCCAGCAGATTAAGATGCGGTTTGACAGGCTCTGAAATAGTTTCCAGGCCTACGTAGTGAATCCTCCGTTTGGGACCTTCCAGTGTTGCCGTAGTCAATGGCATTCGTAAAAGGTAACTCATTGGCTCCTAAAATCAAGTTTTCTGCAATCCTTCGTAAAAAATAAGAAATGGCAGAGTAAAGTGGACCTATGAAAACCGATCTTGTCTCTTCGCTTATGATTGTTGCAGTCGCTCTTTATCTGGGGAGGCAATGGCTGAACGAATTGCGAAGAGGTAATGAAAAGAGCCGATTGCGGGCTCTTCCCGGTGGCTCTCCTGCCTCCCTTCAGTTAATCCTGGCGGCAATTGGAGGATCGCTGGTCATACTGGCTATTGAGACAGGAGGGGAATATTATCTGGATACATCCGAAAGCCAATCCAACGTTTCCTGGTCCTTCCTTTTTGTAATGATTGCTGCGGGTTTCATTGAAGAAATCATTTTTCGAGGCTACCTTGTCATTGAAAACCAGGGACGCCCATTGTTCTTAACCGGTGTGATAGTGGTTTCCGCCCTTTTCTCATTGGGTCATGTGCAGTATTGGCTCTTGTGGGGCGATTCCTCGCCGACAGGCAGTCTGGCCCTCAATCTTACCGCCGGGAGCGCCTGGATATTATTCATTTTATTTGTCAATTCCCTATGGTTTTATGCCGTTCGCTTCCTACGACCCAACTCCACACGTTCCTTGCTTCCCTGTATCGCAGCCCACATTTCGAGCAATATCGGTGTTTTCGCGATAAAACTATTCCAGGGCCATGTGGTCGGTATAATTTAAATATTTAAGCTTATGATTCATGAAAACCTGGAATTTCACAATGTAGGTGAACTCAAAGCTGCGCCCGACGGCCGAGGTTGGCGTTTACAGCGCCTGCCGGAACACGTCCGTTTGGCCTTAAACGAGGGAGCCCAAATGAGGGTGTTGCAACCGGACAACTGCGAAATCCGGTTTACCGCGGATGGCTCGATTCGCGTTACCCTCTCCTCCGAGGGACAAACAAGGGTAACCGTTTTTTGTGGCCTTTTCGATAGTCGGTAACGCTTCATCATTGGCCCGCAGCCTCAAACTATAGAAATTGCTCCACCTGAGACACTCGCTCGATTGGATTCAGTTTATTGCCGGGACATGGCTTTCTCACCGCAGGTATTCCGATTGATTTTCGGTGGATCCGAGCGTGATCCCGTCATTTTTCACGGCATTGAAGGCGAGAAGGTGCAGCCTCCCGCAGCGGAAGACCTGCCCGCACTTCGCTATCTGTCCTATGGGACATCGATCACCCATGGCTTCGATGCAGAGGGACCGCATTTAAGCTACGTGAGCCAGACGGCTCGGCGCCTGGGGGCAGATTTAATCAACCTTGGAGTGGGCGGTTCGGCCTTTTGCGAACCTGAATTTGCCGACTACATTGCCGATAGGGACGACTGGCAGATCGCTACCCTCGCCCTTTCCGTAAACATGAGAGGATTTACGATCGATGAATTCTACAGTCGAGTCAGTTACATGGTAAACAAAGTTCCCGGGAGCAATCCCGGTCGGGCGGTGGCCTGCATCACTCTTTATCCTTTTTTCCTGGATTTCGGCATCATCCAAAAAGACAAACCTTTCAAAGCCCAATCCGAAGAATACCGTCAGGCCTTGCGGGACGCCGTTGCCGCCTGTCCCCATAAGAACGTCCATTTGATCGAAGGGCCTGAATTATTAACGGACATCAGCGGTCTTACTGCCGACCTACTCCACCCCGGTGACAACGGTATGATCGAAATGGGCCAAAACCTGGCGGAAAGGCTAAGGCAATTGATTGGGCAACCGATTTAGGAAAAAACCACTTTCCCCTTCCTCGCTTGAGGAATCGAATAAACCAAATCAGTTGTCGATAACGACGATGCGGATGAAACGAGTGGGGGTGGCATTGACGGGGATAACGTCCCTTATCGTCACGCGGTGAAGGTAATCGTTGTCGATCACACTGACCGTTTCGGTATCGCTTTCGATGTCGTCAATGGTGTCGTTGGTATCAATCCGTATCAATTCCACGGCATCGTTAAAAGTACCGTTTTCGGATACTTCGACCACATAATCAAGTAATTCACCATCGGCTAGAACGTCGAGCCGGTTGAAGGTCACACTAAGGTATTCTTCCCCGTCGATCTGGATCATGCCGAAAGCGGGTCCGGGATTGAGACCCGCGGCTCCGGTATCGAAGGCCGGCTGGGCGTTAGCTTCTCTTGGGTCCATGCCGAAGGCAAATTCCTGCAGGTTGGTAAATCCGTCGCTGTCATCATCGGCGCTCTTGCTATTGGTAACGGTAGCTCCTCCCTGGCCCGGTTCGGCGTTCCAGAAATTGAAGAAATCATTAAAGACCTGAAGAAATGGCCGGGCCAGGATGTTGATATTGTGATTGCCCAGGAATATGGTCGAGGACGATACCAGCGGCACGGTGGTCGAGGAAACAGTGATATCGAGAGCGAAATCGATTAATATGGGCGTTTCGTCGCCGGGGGTCCCGGTTGGGTTCGGATCAACAACGGCAAGGTCGCTAAATACCGGGAATTCATCGGTAATATCAGTTTCGTTGTAGGCTGGCAGCTTGAGACTGCCGTTGAAAGTGACACTGGGCGGGTTGAGACCGGTCAGGTCGGAGCGTATCCCGCGGTCGTCACTGAAGGTGACCAAGGTTCGATCGAGATCCGTTTGTTGAGTGATTTCCGTCCGATCAACTATTACATTTTCATCAGGGTCATCATCAAATGTATCGGTAAACTGTCCTTTCAGGTCGATGTTGATCTGGAAACTTTCGCCGATGGGGAAATCCTCAAATCCCGTGTTGACAATATCGAATTGCACCTGGATCTCGCCATTTTTAAAATAACTGCCGGTGCGAAAAGTCAAATTCTGCAATCTCAGGTTGGGACGCAGATCGAGTGTCACATCCGCGTTTTCTGAGAAGGAGAAATTGTTCACTTCGTCGAATTCGTCGAATATTTCTGTGCTGTCAACGAATGCGGCGACAAAATAATCGCCCTCCGTATAGGGATTGGAGAGAATCCAGCTCTGGGTAAAAACAAACCGGCCGTTATCGGCAATCTGTTCGATTTCATTCAGCTTGCCCAGCACGATGTCGTCCGAGTTGCCCCAAATCTTGTCGGTGGAAAGTCGTATTTCCACATCAAAGAGCTGGCTTCCAGTGGAGGAACTGGTCATGGGAACCCCGGCATTGACTCCGATTACTGTGACGTCAAAAGGCGTATTTTGTTGAATGACAAAAGTGCCGGCAGAGAAATCGAGACTGGTGATGATTAAATCCGGCAGGGTCAGCGCGTCGATGCGCAAGTTGTCCACAAAGGCTTTTTCGGCCGGATCGTCGTCGCCGTCGTTATTGCGGGTATAGGTCCAGCGGATGAGGCGGTCGGCGGATCCGGCCTGGATGTTGAGGTCTATGTCGGCTTCGGCGGGATCGGCAAAGTCAAAGTCATCCGTTCCAATTATGGAGGCGACTTCCACGCTATCGATAGATAATGACAGGGTGTCTCCGGCCGAGACAATCTTCCAGTCGAAGCGGAGCCTGAAGGGGCCGGGCACTTCGGTTTGGAAGAATGCGGTTTGCCCGGTGGTACCGAGATTCGGAGCCTTGCCCGCGTTCCGATTCGCTGTCAGAGTATTAGTGCTGTCGGCTGGAACAAGGCCCTCCGTGGTGTCGAGGCCGAACCAGGAAGCATCGCCGCCGATAACGAATGGTGTCGTGCCCAGACCGGTAAAGGTAGTGTCCATTGCTTGGGACAACGAGAGTGTGGTGGCGGGATCCACCGTGACCGTATTGGGCGTCTCAAGGTCGAACTCGACATTATTGCCTTCATTGGTCTCGTTAACTGCATTGGTCGAATCAATCGTTACTGCCACAGTATAAACCCCGGGATTGGCAGTAGCGGGGACAACAATATTGAAGTCGGTTCCCGATACGAGGGCAACGTTGCCAGATGCAGCTATAGAGCCGGCCAGTTGGAATGTGCCCAGAATCACGTCGTCGGCATCGCCGAACACACTATTAAGGGAGAGCCTCACCTCGCCTTCGATGGTATGGACGGGGGGGCCGACGGAGGCATTGCCGTTATTCGTCACCGTCACGCTCAATCCGTTAATGGCGCCTCCACGGTTCACCAGCAGATTGCTGCCGACGGTGATATCCGTTACCTCGAGGTCGAAGATATTAACAACGATATTGTCAATGTAACCGACGTCGGAGCCCTCGTGGTTTTTACCTTTCTGGTAAACCCAGCGCAAGGTATGGTCGCCCAGACCGAGAACGACGCTCTCCTGCTGCCAATCGACATTGCCGGTTATGCGCCGTTCGAGAACCCCGTCAACAAACAGTTCCACGCTGTTAAGATTTTCCAAAGTATCCGATTTCCAGAAGAAGGTAACTTCCGCTGGTCCGGGTACGGGCACCTCGAAGGCGGTTTCATTGCCTTCATCGAGGAAGGGGCTTTGCGCCGCGTCGCCATCGCCGTTATGCACGGTTCCCTGCCCGAACCACGGGACTTCCAAACCACGGGAGGAGGTTAATGGACCGACCGGCGCGGCGACGGCATCGAGATCCAATGCTTCGTCCAGAGTGACCACTCCTCCTCCGGAGACCACCCGGACAATCGGCTGATTTGTAAAAAGGACATTGTTGGCGATGTCCACCTCCGTAATGACCCCGGTAAAATTGACGAATGCGCCCAGAAAGTAATCGCCCGGTGAGGCAAATTCGGACACATTGAGGGTGAAAAATTCACTCACATCGCGCGGGATCAAAGGATTGTCGCTGGCCACAAGGGCATCGTCCAACTGCACGGTGTGGGTGTCTTTGAGGAACCCGAGGGCATTGCTGCGCAGGAGGATATCGTCATCATCGCCGAAAACCTGGTTTAGTGAGAGGCGGAACTGGAAGACAAGCGGGGTGTTGGCCGGCACTTCCTTGGCTCCGGTATTGACGATTTCGATGACCGCATTGGAAAGGTCGATGGTGTCTCCCCTGGCCAAAGTCTGCAAACCATCCGGGAGGCTAATCGAATTGAGAGCAATTTCGGGGAAAGAGAGCTCTAATTCGTCGATGCTCATGCCGGTGCCGGCATTGAATTCCTCACCGGTGGCCACCGTGTCTTCGCCATCCTGGAGGGGAGCTTCCAGAATTACGGTGCCGGAAATAAAGGTGAATGTATAGAAATCCCCCGGATCGAGCTGAACCTGGACACCGGCCCAAATTCCCGCGCCCACGGGAGCCGCCAGCCGGGCCTGGGTAATGATTTCGTCACCCTTCTTTATCTGGATTACAGGGGTGCCCATATAGGCAAAACTGACGAAGGTCGGCTTATCGATAAATACCGTGCTTGAAAGATTGGAAGATTGTCCTTCCAACAGGGAGGCGGGTGAATTTATCGCATCCACCCCGTCGAGAGTTTCCTCACTCTGCCCTGTCCAAGGCGCGCAGGTGGGACCGTCCTGCACCCAGCGCAATTCCGGAACATCGATCGCTTCCCCGATATCGATTCCTGTAACGAATACATCCAGGTTGGTGTTGAATGTGGTATTGTTATTCTCATTCGATTCAGCCACTACCCCGGTGGTATCGGCCAAAACGTTAACATTTCCACAAACGGTTGATATGGGAAAATCTTCCTGCACGGTGATGGAGAGTTGGATGAACCGGCGTTCACCGATGGCGAGTCCCTCGGTATAATTGAAGGAGGTGAATTCATCGTTATTGAGGACAACCTGCATGCGAACCGGGTCCCCTCCTTCATTCACACTGGGAATGCTTTGCAACCCGTTATTGATCATATCGAAGGAAAGGAGGATACTTTCTCCGAAGGAGAATTGGCCATTGGTGTAGGTAAAGTTATCGAGATCGATATCGGGCCGGGTTTCCACCACGATATTAGCTTGGTCGGATATGAGGATATTGTTGTTTTCATCCAACTCGGTGAAGTTACCCACCGGTTTGCTGGCGGTCGGCGGATCGATGCGCAGACCGAGGAAGTAGTTGGCGGAGGCCGGCACAACGGTGCCCGCCCGGTTCGTTTCGGGGATGGGGATTATGCTCCTGTAAACGAACTGGTTGCTCTCGTCCAGCGGTTCGGCAATGAGGAAAGAGCCCAGCAAAATATCATCGCCGTTGCCGATTTCCTGGTCGATGGTGAGGACTGCCTCAACTTCCAGGGTGTCCGATGGAATGGGCAGCAGGTCGCCCCCGATATTGATGCCGATGGCATTGAAATCGAAGCTGTCGCGCTGCACCACAAAAGTGCCCGGTTGAAAATCCGCTGAGGATATTACAAAATCGGGATTCTGCAGGGTGGTACCGCTGGCCGCGTTGATCTCGATGGTATCGACCCACCCCGTATCGAGCAGTTTGGAGGTATTGGGATCTTTCCGGTAAGTCCAGCGGAAGGTATAGCTGCCAGGATCGAGAACCTCGACTACCTCAACGAAGGCCCCCGGATCGCCGGAGATCGATTCCGTCTCTTCGCCGTTGATGCTGAAGATGAGGAAATCGAAGCCATCTTCGGAGGAAACATTCCAGTGGAAGCTGAGTTCGAACCGCTCACTCTGGAATACGGATATCTCAAAGAAACTTTCCTCGCCGTCACCGATAGCACCGCTTTGCCCGGCGGCGGTGCCGCCTTCGACCTGGGAAGTCTGCGCAAACCAGGAGGAGACTCCGCCGAGAATGGTGGTGATGCCGATCGGATTGGCCGGGCTATGGTCCTCCAGGGCATTCGCCAAGTCAGTGCCAAGAATGGTGATGTCGGCGAAATCGGAAAAGAGGGTGTTGTTGGTTTCATCGATTTCCGGGATTTCGCTGGCGAAATCCACCCGCACGGCCAGGAAATAATCGCCCGCCGGGGTGTCATCCGGAATAAAGGCATTGAAGCCGGTGGTCAGAGAGACCGAATCGCCCGCACCGAGAACCTGGGCAATAGTGATCTCGGAAACGAGGACGGCGTCGTCAAGGTTGCCGAAGATGCGGTCCTTGGACAAACGCACCTGAATGGCTGTTCCGCCCGGGGCGTCAAATAGACTGGTGTTCTCGATGGTGATGTTGTTGATAACGATTGCCTCGCCCCGATCATAGTCGAGATCATCCGTATTGTCGGGATCGTAATCCACACCGCTAACAATCGGAGCGACCTGCAGATCCGTCAGCAGGTCAAAAGTCCGGATGGAGAATATGGTATTGTTGGATTCATCGGTTTCACCCACCAGGTTGACCGGATCGATGCGGGCGCCGACGATGTAGGTGCCGGACAGAATGGGATCGGGAATGGCCAGACTCTGGCTGTCGCTGGGAGTGTCCCCAGATAGTATGGGCGCGGTAAAACCGAAGTCATTGCCCGTGCCGAGGATGTGGTCGTCACCATTGCCGATCACATTGTCCGTTGTTAGTACCAATTGCACGGTAATATTGTCGGCTCCCCGGTAATTGGCTCCCAGGTTGGCCGCGGTGACCTTGAAACCGGAAGTCGATCCTGGTATCAGGTCGCTGTTGGGCAATTCGAGATTGGTGATTGTGAAATCGGGATCGATCCGGATGGGATCGGCACTAATGAAAGTATTATTGCTGCTGTCATCTTCGACGATCGTACCGGCTGAATTGACCCTCAAGGCAAGAAAATAGCTGTCCGAATCGATTGGAGACGGTAATTGCAAAACCTCGTTGTCCACGTTGAGCGAGTTACCGAAACTTACTGCTGTGCCTGCCGTAATGGAGCCCAATGTCAGGTCGTCGCCATTGCCAAAGGTACCATCCACGGAAAGGACAACATCCACTACGATGGGAAAACCGCCGCCCAGATCGAAATAATCAGCACCCTGATTGGTCACATTGAAACTGAGGAGGATTTCCGCTTCCGGGAGAACCGGGTCTGGCGGGCTTATGGCCACGTTTTCAATGAGAAAGTCCGGATTGAAGCTGACGACATTGGCGGGAGCGCCAAAATCCATGATAAAGACGTTGTTGTTCTCGTCCTGTTCGGCCACCAGGTTTTCCGGATCGATACGGAACATAAATACGTAATTTCCCTGTTCCAACGAAGCTGGCAAAGTAAAGGATTCACCCACCAGCGGTAAGGTCCCACCTGCATCGATTCCTACCGTCAAAGTAGAGGAACCGACGAAAATGTCGTCGCCATCCCCGAATATCGCGTTGCGGGTCAAAAATACCTCAATTTCCACCGGTGTGGCGCTGTCCGGCAGATCGTCACCGAAGTTGCGAACATTGATATCCAGTGTGGCATTTTCCTGTGGGCGCGCCACAGGAACGGATATTGTGGCTGAACCGACCGCCAGGTCCGGAAAGCCGAGGGCTTCGAAGGTGCCCGACGCAAAGAGCGAGTTATTGATCGTTTCCTCGATTTCGTTGACCGCATCGGCCGGATCGACAAAAGCACCCACCCGGAAGAATCCCGGAACGGTGGCACCGTCGATGGTAAAACTGCCAATCAATACAATGCTTTCGCCCGCACCAAGGATTCCCGGAATTTGCACGTTGGCCAACAAGGCGTCGGCCGGATCGTCAAAAACCAGATCAGGAGAAAGGCGCAAATCGACATCCACCGGAGGAGCCGCTGGCGCCGGAACATGGTCCTCATTGCTTACATTGGTCACAGTTACAGTGAAATTGACAGGTTCAATGGGTGAGAATTTCAGGTCCGGCTTGTCGATTAAAAGTTGAGTCAGCTCGAAATCGGGCGGCGTGGGTGGTATGGCTACCGGTGCAATGGTCAATGAATCCACCCAGGCAGTGTCCTGATTGGCTTTCAATGCAAAATCTTTCGAGTATGTCCAGCGAAGAGCGTAGCTGCCTGCTGCTAATCGCGTGCTCGCGGGTAAAAATGCCGTAACGTCACCGCTGATGGGCGAAATTCCATCGACCGGATCGCCGTTGACGGTAAAACTGAGGAAATCGAAACCGGCTTCAGATGAAACCCTCCAGAAAAAACTTACATCGGACTCTTCGTCGATCGTGACGAGGACCTCAAAGAAAGCCTCTTCTTCGTCTCCAACCTGGCCGCTCTGGGCTCCGGCTCCCGTTTCAAACACATCCGTCTGCCCGAACCAGGCGGAAACGCCACCGATGGCAGGAACAAAATTGCGCCGGACGCCAACGGCCAAATGATCTTCGAGAGCTTCGGCCAGGGAAACACCGGTAACCTCGAGATCTGGCAGCGCGGTGAAGAAAATGTTATTGTCATCATCCGCTTCATTAATTGCGGCAAACGGATCGACAAAGGCTCCAAGGAAATAATCGCCAATGGGTGTGTTCGAGGGAATGGTAACGTTAAATGCGGGCAAGGTAACCGTTGGAGCACTGCCTGCGGTGGCTCCTGTAGGACCAAGATCGTCGAGCAAGGTAAAGACCAGATTTTCCTCCAGGACGCTGTCGTCAATATTACCCCAGACACGGTCCTCGGAGAGGCGCAATTGAAGAACCACATCCGTGCCGGCGGGCAGGAAAAAGTCCGTGTTGTTGGTAATAGTCAGGTTGGTTACTTCGAAAAGAGCCCCACGAGCCAGCGAGCCCGGCAAATCAGCCGAAGACAGCACGGTAACCTCAAGGTCGCTGAAAAGGTCGAATGATTGAGTTGAGAAAAAGCTATTGTTGAATTCGTCGATTTCGGAAAAACTCCCGGCGCTGTCGATTGTCGCCGCCACCAGATAGGTACCTGCAGTAACACCGGCAGGTACGGTATAGGCCTGGCTTCCAATACGAGTCTCCCCATTCAGGATGTCTCCCTCGAAGGTGATGGGAGCCGCCGCCGTGAGGGCAACATCGTCTCCGTTCCCGAGCACATCGTCCAGTGTCAGGACAAGGCTTATGACGATGCCCGGATCTCCCACATTCACATCGTGAATGGCGCCGCGGTTAAGGCCGGTAACCTTGAAACCCAATGCAGAACCGGGAGTGAATGTGGTCGTCGGAATGAGCAGTTCGGTGATAACAAAATCAGGGAAAATGCGATAGGTAACGGTGGAAAATTGCCCGTTGTTGTCAGCATCAATTTCCACCAGCGTTCCACTTGGATTTACCCGGAATCCGACAAAATATTGACCGGGCGGAATATCGGCGGGCAGGGCAACGGAACTGTTGGTGGTAAAGGATTGATCGAAATCGATTCCCTCCGTGCGTGTGACAATGGTAACCGGAACATCCGACGGGTCGTCAAAGTTTGTGTCCAGAGAAAGGATGATTTCGGTATCCAGATTTGCAGCTCCGGCTGGCAAATTGGCGGCATTGTTGCGTACGGTGAAACTGAAATCGAGATCATCGCCCGGTACCAGATCCGTGTCGGGAACGCTGACCGATACCATTTCAAAATCGGGGCTGAATGTGAAAGGTGTCCCTACCGGGGTGAAAAATGTGTTGTTGACCTCGCTGTCTTCCTCAATGGTTCCGGGGCTGTCCACAATAACAGCAATGCGATAATCCCCAAAGTCGATATCGTCGGGGAAGGTGAAATCCTGTGGAGTGGAGGATATCGAAGTGCCGCTGGGAATGGGGACATTCCGATTGAAGCTACCGACAACTATGTCGTCCGCATTGCCAACTACTTCATCGGCGGTCAATCGCACTTCGGTGGTCATGGTTGGCGCGCCTGAGGTCAGGTCATCTCCCGGATTGCCGATTATCGACTCGATGGTGACACCGCCCCCCGGACGCGGATCGATTGATTGCACATCCACATTGAGAACAACAAGATCGGGGAACGAGAGAACCTCAAACAAGTCGTCTGAGAAGGCAGTATTGTTGGAATCGACTTCCAGTGGGACCAAACCATCAGGATCCACTTTGAATGCGATAAAAAAGTTGCCCTTGGGAGCCGATGGAGAGATTTGAAAACTGCCATCGACGACCGCGGAAACCCCAGAGCTAAGGTTGCTGCCGAACTCGACCGTCCCGATCAATGAATCGCCCGCATCGAAAGTGAGATTGTCAGATGAAAGACGGATTTCGATAACAACAGGGCTTGGACCCGCCACAAAATCGGCGCCCAGGTTGCGCAAAGAAATCTGAAAATCGACGACCTCTACGGGGGAAAGCTGAAATCCTGTTTTATCAATGAAAATATTCTCCAAAATAAAATCGGGCGCTCCCGCCACAACCCCGATAGGGTTGATTTCGAACGAATCCACATATCCTGTATCCGCCCCTTGGGAAGTGCTGCCGTCCTTGGAATAAGTAAAGCGCAGGAGATGGGTCCCGATGGGCAAAACCGTCCGCTCATCGATCCAGCCGCCGCCTTGTCCGGAAATAGCCTCAATGCCGACAACTTCCGATCCATTCACGGTGAAGCTCAGTTTATCAAAACTCGCTTCGGAATCGACCATCCAGGAAAAAACTACCTCGGATTCGGCCAGGACGGATACCTGCAATTCAAAAAAGGATTCCTCGCCGTCGACGATTGGACCGGCTTGACCTGCAGCGGCTCCGCCGTCAGCTGGATTGAAAACCAGATCCTGTCCGTACCATGATGAATTCCCCCCGAGAATAGGTGTAAAATTCTTCTGATCTACAGGGGCCAGATGGTCCTCGATTGCATCACTCAAACTGGAGGCGGTTACTAAAACATCATCATCTGCGGAGAAAAAGATATTGTTGTCCTCATCGGCCTCCGAAATGGTGTTGTCCAAATCAACCCTTGCCGCTACATGGTAGTTTCCAGTCGGTGTGTGTGCCGGAATGGTAAGATTGAAGGGATCTCCTCCTCCCGCGGCAACTACGTCCAATGTACCGCCAGCAGGGAAATCGGCAGGTAATGAAAACGAATAATCGGTGATCAGCAAAATATCGTTAATATCGCCATAAAAGCGATCCAGAGATAATCGCACTTCTAGAGTAACATTGGTTCCCGCCGGAAGGTCAAAAGCCCCATTGTTGGTCAGGGTCAGGTCGCTGAAATCGAAGGCCGCCTCTCGGTTAATACCGGCGGGGGCAGGAGTAAAGGTGAATGCCGTGATTTCGAGATCGCTCTGCAACTCAAATGTCTGATTTGAAAATACGATATTGTTATCATCATCAATTTCCGGGGAAACATCCGAGGAGTCGACAAAAGTGGCCACCTTATAAATGCCTGCCTTTACGGAGGAAGGAACGATGTATCCAAGGCTATCGGTAAAAGACTCACCGGGGGCAAGATCGCCCGATTTTTGAATCACCCCCTGCAAAACAACATCGTCGGTATTGCCAAAGACATCATCCTGGGAAAGGTTTATGGCTATTTCCAATGGGGGGTTGGTCCCGGCGGTATAGGCCCCGCCCACATTTTGGCCGGTAACCTTAAACCCAACCACAGAATTGGGAATAAAACCAGTGGATGGAATCAATACCTCCGTCACCACAAAATCAGGGAAAAAGCGGAATTCCCGGCTGGCTACAATATTGTTGTTGCCGGTTGAAATCTCACTGACAGCGTTGTTACTGTTCACCCGAAAACGGGCAGAATAAAGGCCGGAAGGAACATTGGGTATTATCAGGGAATCGGATCGGGTTATGCTTGCCCCGAATAATATTTCTTCATTGAAGGTGGTTACACCCATGAGTGTGTCAACGTCATTTCCGAATCCATCGTCCGTCGATAAAACCACCTCGACCACAATAGTGGCTGTTCCTGCTGTATGGTCAGCACCGGAGTTTAATACAGTGTAGGAAAAATCGAGAGTATCACCCGGAAAAAACTGGCCGACAGGTAGCCCGACAGAGGTAATGGAAAAGTCAGGGCGAAAGGAGAAAAGTTGGTTATCTACAAGGAAATTATTGTTTAAGTCGGTTTCCTCAATCGACTCCGAGGGGTTTACCTTTGCTATAAAGATATATTGGGCAGCCCGGATGCCGGTGGTGGGCAAGGTCAAATCGCCAGACACCGTCTTAACTTCACCCGAGGCTAATCCGGTAGATAAATTTAGATTCCCTATGGTCACGTCATCGGTATTGCCCAAGACACCGTCGATAGAAAGCGTAATCTCAATCGGAACCGGGACAGCATCCGCCGGATAATTACCGGCCAGGTTGGTTACATCGACATCGAATGTGATAGTTCCCCCCGGTCGCAATTCGGTGAATGCCAGTGAAATATCGTCGATCCGAAAATCCGATTCCCCGAAGATTTCAAAGGTATTGGCGGTTATGGCAATATTGTTATCTTCGTTGGCCTCCTCGACAACATCTGTCTCGTCGGCCGAAAAAATGATGAAATAAGTATCCTGCTGGGTGGTTAGACTGATAACAAAGGAATCATCGATGGTGACACTGGCCCCCCCGGCCAGGCTGCTGGGAAAATTGACCGTATCAACAAGTTCATCCCCTAGGTTGAGCGTATTGTCGGTGGACAGAAAGACCCGGATTTGCGCCGGATTTGCCCCCTGCGCAAAATTTGCGATTTCATTCAAGTTATTCAAATTGAATGAATAGTTAACCGTTTGCCCCAAAACAAATTCTTGTGTATCGCTGTCGACCACCACGTTGGTGATACTGAAATCTGGACGCATGTCACCCGGCCCCGGATCGGAAAAGACAATGGGCCCAACCAAGCTGTCAGCCGAACTTCCCGCCGCCGGGGAGCCCAATTGGCCTTTGGTATTTTTACCAACTGAAAAGATCTCGCTTGAAGTATTACCGGCCAAGGTGTGGCTTTTGCCCGCAGCAATAGCATTCCAACTGGATGCGGATCCAACTTGCTCGGGAACTGCGCGGTTGGCAATGCCACCCAAGCCAAGCTGCCCGCTGCTGTTCAAACCCCAGGCCCAAAGGGCGCCGCTGTTTCCGCTGCCTCGCAGACCCAGGCTGTGCTTGTCTCCGGCTGAAATGGCTATCCAGTTTGTTCCGGTTTCTATTTGTTCCGGTACCCGACGCCGGACCGTCAATTGCGGTCCAAGGCCAAGCTGGCCTTCGCGATGACGGCCCCAACC
Organism: Opitutales bacterium; assembly: GCA_021772535.1. Taxonomy (GTDB): domain Bacteria; phylum Verrucomicrobiota; class Verrucomicrobiia; order Opitutales; family UBA2987; genus JAJFLU01. The sequence continues at coordinate 17,397 of JAJFLV010000234.1, forward strand.
CCATAATGTACCGGTGGTTTTCAGGGCCAGGCTGTGGGTGCCTCCAGCTGAAACGGCCGACCAGTCAGTTGCAGTTCCCACCTGGGTTGGAGAGAGGATTGTAAAATTGTTGGTTACAATTCCGAGGACATCATTGAGGTTGCTGCCCCAACTCCAAAGTGACCCACTTTGCCCGGTGCCTACCCGGCGGATGGCAAGGGAATGGAAACCTCCCGCTGAGATGGCCACATAGACCTCTCCCGGAGCGCTTATTTGAACCGGAGAAGTGACAATGTCATCACTGGTGCCTATGCCCAGTTGACCGAGGGTGTTGCTGCCGAATGCCCATAGGGAACCGTTTGACTTGAGGGCCAGGGTATGCTGCCCACCGGCAGAAATCGCCGTCCAATTGTTATCGGTTCCGATTCGGGTTAACACATCCACAAAGGAGGTTGAAAGTGGGTCCAACCCGAGACCGAGCTGACCGTTTTCATTGCTGCCCACGCTCCACAGGGAGCCGTTGTCGCGCAATACGACCGTGTGGCTGTTACCGGCCGAAACCATATTCCAGTCAGTTTCATTGCGGTTGGCAATGGTTGGAGTATTACGATTGTCCAGATCTTGCGTGGCCAATTGGCCCTTGCTGTTATCTCCCCACAGCCAGAGGGAGCCGGGCGTGTTGATGGAGGCCGAGTAGTCCGAGCCTGCGGCCAGCGGGCCGGCAGATACTGGAGCAGGCGCCATTGCCAAAAGGAAAAGGCAAAAGACGGCAACTTGCAGGGAAGACCGGAAGAGTGGCAATTTCTTTCTGCTACGAATTGAACTCATGTATTTTCCCCTTTTTCCAAAGATAATGTTTCGAGTAATCGGAATTATATTAGTTAATCTTTTCGATTTTGAGCCGCATGAATCGAGAAGTAATCTCATCGATGGGAACAAAATCCCTTACCGTAATCCGCACCGCTTGACCAAGTGGTGTTAGAGAAAATACCTGGGTGTCATGAATAATTCCGCCGGGGCCGGTCAGGATGCTGGTCTCCAGAAAGGGTGGCTCGATAAAATATATGGGCGAAAAATTAACCCCGTTATTGGATATTTCCACCGTGTACAAGAGATCGGTGGCAAAGGCGTTGAATTCGAAAGTCAAACCCAAAAATTGTTCTCCATTGACGAGGATAACGCCAGGAACATTGAGAAGACTGTTACTTCCTCCGACAACCGTGGCCTCACTCACCCTGGGATTGGTCCCAAGGGCATATTCCTGCAAATTGGTCAGCGTATCGCCATCGGGGTCACCCACCAGATCCCCTAATGGAATTACATTACGGCCAGCCCAATTATCGAAATTGTCCGGGGCCGGCACCCTTAATTGAAAGGTTTTTATTAAAACATAAGAATTCTGCTCATCGGATTCGGTAATGAGATTGCCAAAATCGATATCGATAACCAGGAAAAAGTTGAAGAACTCCAGTACGGATGTGATATCGCCGCCATCGGAAAGGGCTTCCGATAGTTGGCCGAAGGTTGGCAGTATTAATTCGGTTTCGATTTTCAAAATGCCCCCACTGGGGTTAAGTTCGCTAATCCCCTGCAGCGTTTCGAAAAATTCTAAGCGGTTGCCGTCAGCTAGTGTGAGGTCTTTCACGAATACGGACAGACCCAGAATATCTTCCACATCGGCGGCATTGTTGACCAGGTTGTTGACTGGAATCCCGATGAAATTAGGCGCGGTTCCTTCGAAAAGTCGCACTCTTTCAATCACTGGGACATTTCCAACGGTAGATTCCAAACCCCGGTTGCGGATGTTGAAATCCAGATTTATGGCTCCTTCAATGAAATATTCTTTCGTACTATCGAAACCCACGTTTTCAAGAATCAGGTCCGGCCTGCGGGACACGCTGACTGAACGAGAAGGGGTAAACAAAAGATTATTATCGGTATCGGTAAAACGTTCGAAATCATTCGGTTGATACTCCTCGAACCGGTTGAGGAAATCGATATATGCGACCACGAAATAATCCCCGGTCGGGGTATTGAGTGGAAATTCGACATCGCCACTGAATGAGATTATGAGCCCCTCGGAGGTATTTTCTACGCGAGCAAATATGCCCAAAGGTATATCGTCCTCATTGCCGAAGACCCTGTCGGAAGAGAGCGCCACGGTAATATCGGAGGGGGTTATGTCAGTCAGCTCAGGAACATTGGCTCCACGGTTTTTAGCCACTATTGTCATGGGCAGCTTATCCCTGTCGGCATCGTCTCGGCGGTCCAGAATGTATTCGCCGGGGACTACCGAGAGGGTGGTAACGAGGAGGTCGGGCTTGGTCACCGGGACCACATCGACCTGGTCTACCCAGGCGCTGTCTTCAATGCCTTCCTCCTGATCAACGCTGTTTTTATTATAGGACCACTCGATAAAAGGGAAACCGGCCGAAACGAAAAATTCAACTCTGGGTGAAATCGATATGGTTTGCACCTCACGGGTTGAGGCATCACCTTTGACAGTCTCGATGACAAGGAAGGTGCCCGGCTGCCCGAGGAATTCAGGATCGATTTTGAAGGGACCCCGATCTCCGTTGTCGTTAAAGGTTACGGTATAGGTTCGAGTACCGTCCGGAGAGGAGAAATCGCCTGCCACCGTCACCCCGCTGCCCACCGAATTGAATTCATTGAGCACGCCGTTCATCTCTTCGGCGGTAACATCGAAAGGAAAGCCGGAGGTCTTCACACCAAGGTGGGAAATGGAAAAAGTTCCACTCGTAAAGGTCCAGTCGATATCACCGGAGATACGCTCCTGCTCGATATCGCCAATGCCGAAACTGAGGAAATTAAAACTCTCGGTGGAGGATACTTTCCAATAAAAACTGACGATGGCCGGGCCATCTACACTGGTCCTCACATTTGCTTGCTGCCCTACCAGTAAAGGAGAGGACTGGGCTGACGAGTTGCTGCCGTCGATGGGAACAAACTTTCCATTTTGCCCAAACCAAGTGGAATCGCCCGTGGTTTGCCAGCCATTAGGAGAATCGAAGCCGGGGGCGTTGAGGGCTGAGGCCAGATCAATCGTCGGCTGAATGCTCAAGAGACTGGAAGAGGTAAACAATTCGTTGTTGGTCTCGTCCGATTCGGCAATATCGCCCAGCACATCGACAAGCACTCCGACAAAATATTCGTTTGGCAGAGCGATGTTTATGGGGACGTTCAACTGACGATTGAAAACAACCGTTTCCCCTGCCGGCAGACCGTCATCGGTCTCAAAGGTATCAAGGATAAAATCGTTGCGCACGACATCGCCCTCATCATCGAATTGCTGATCGGTGGATATGCGAATTTGCACCCGAAAGGGCGGCGAGGTAGGAACATCCGAGACTCCCTGATTGGTAATGGAGACATCTACCTCGAAGGGCGCCCCAGCGGTGAGAAATTCGCCCTCGGCCAAAATCGGGGACACATCAATATTCGTCGCCAGCAGGTCCGGGCTGGTAGTGCGGACAAAGTCCACCCAGCCGGCATCCTGCCCTTGGGATACGCTCCCATCCTTGCTGTAAACCCACCGCAGAACATGCGCCCCCGGCTGTAGGGTGAAACTTTTTTCCTCCCAGTCAACTTCACCGGAAATGAAATCCTGCTCCACCTCGTCAATAAAGAAAGTGAGGGCATCGAATTTGACTACATCTCCTTCCCCATCGACAATGATGCTTCTTTCGGAGGATACTTTCCAGGCAAAGCTGATCACCTCGGGTTGATCCCCGACGGTCGTGAAATCAACCTCGAAGGTAGCCGTGTCTCCATTGTCGATATCGCTGCTCTGGACGGCATCGTGGCCCGCCTGCTGGATAAACGCCTCGTCCGTCTGCCCGAACCATGGATAGTTCTGGTCGGCATTGTCCAACCTCTCATTGCGGTAAATGCGCCCTGCGTTATCGTCCACCGCTTCGGCTATGGGGATTTCCGAAAACATGATTTCCTGGGTGTCGGTGGAACCGATGGCATTATTGATTTCCTGGATTTCGGTGACATCAAAGGAGGAATCGACAACCACACCGAGGAAGAAGCGCTCCCCCGTGGGAGTGTCCGGCTGGATTTCCACGGTGACGTGGTAATTGCGGCTTTGCCCCACCGGCAATCCCAAGGTTTCGGAAATGGATACTATCGTAAAATCGTCAGCCGAACCAAAATTGATGTCGGAAGAAAGGACGACATCCAAATTAAAGGGTGTCGGTTGCCCGGTGTCCGGATTGGTCGGAACATCGGCCAGACCGATATTGATGATCTGGAAATCCAATTCCAGTTTTTCACCGAATATAAAGAAATAGGGATCCGGATCGACCGGTACGGTGGGGTCGGGTTCGAGCGGTGGAATCGGAAATCGCGGATTAAAGTCGAGGGTCAGCGGGATGATGTCCGGCCGCGGTTCGACCGTCAGATCCGGGCTCGCGGCAATGAAGAAATTGTTTTCTTCGTTGATTTCATCAATGATGTTGCCACTGTCCAACTGAACGATGAGAAAATAGTTGCCGGCCGGGACGTTGGCCCCGATTTCCAAGGAGGCAAAATAACCAAACCGATCGTCCGCGTCGAGTTCCGGAAAACGTTCCAAAGTTCCCAGCACGACATCACCATCCAAAGTGTTCGGGTCGCGATCTAGGGATAAGGTAACGGTTACTTCAAAATCTTCCATAACGACCTGACCCTGGTTGCTTCCCAAAACTGTAACCGGTAACCGATTCTGTAGAGGCACAAGGATGCCTGGGGTAAAAGATGTGCTTACCATGACGATGTCCTTGCCTTCGAGGGCTACCAGTTCGACACCGTCCACCCATCCGGTATCGGCGGCAGCATCGTTGAACGGGGTTCCCTGACTATAGGTCCAACGGACTTTGTTGATCTCTGCCGGCAGGGTAAAAATTACCCGTTCAAAGGGATTGTCGCCGAAAATACGCCCATCCTCCTGCTCTGCTCCATCGACACTGAAGGAAAGAAAATTATCCGGGCTGCTGGTATTGGCCTGCCAAAAAAAGGATATGCGGCTGGGTCCAGGCACGGTGGCCTCGAAAAATGCCGTTTCGCCCGATTCCAAAGGTGGACTTTCGGCAGCATCATCATTTCCCACAGGAGCGTCAACACCGGTATATATAAAAGTGCTCTGTCCGAACCAGGAGTTGTCCCCACCGGTGGTGAACTGGATGGGCCCGTCCAGGTCGGGATTGTCCAAGGCCTCGACCAGATCGATCCCGGTCACCTCAATTTCAGAAGTTGGCGGGATAAATACGTTATTGTCTTCACCTCCCTCTGTAATTTCATTGATGTCATCGTTGACATCGACTTGGGCGATGATCCGGTAATTGCCCACTGGCAGGGCACGCGGCAAATCAAGGGTGACGGAGCGGGTGACCGTAGCTCCTGCATTAACGCCGTCCGCAATGTTGAAATTGTCTTCCAAAACGATGTCGCCCGTGTCGTCGGGAACCCCATTTTCGGAAAGAAGCAGCCTGACGTCGAAATCGCCCTCCTCTCCCGCAACCAAGCGACCATTTCCACTATTGGAAACTTGTATGTCGAAATTCAGGGTGTCTCCGCCCAAAAAAGGAACGCCGCTGAGATCGAGATTGGCCACTGCAATGGTGAGGTCGGGCCTGAATTCGAGCGCTTCAGCAATGGTTCCATCGTTGTTCTCCTCCTCTGTTTCATTGACCGCTTCGGTGGTATCGGCTCGCCCCACGATGAAAAAGGTGCCCGCATCGATTGGGTTGGGCAGGACGACTTGGGTATCTACAGTCAGGCCCAGGCTACCGCCAATTGCGCCGCTGGCCACAATGGGGCCACCCCCGGGCGGTGCCAGGGCAATGTCTCCACTGTCAAAAACGTTATCTTCGCTGAATCTCAGTTCTATCTGTATGCCGGAATTTTCTGGAATCGTTTTTGTGCCCGCATTGACCAGAAAAATGTTCACATTAACGATACCGCCAGGGGAGGGATTGTCGGGATTTACGAGGATGGTATCGATGGTTATGTCCGGGATGCCGAAAAAAGATCCGCTAAATCCATCCGTATCTAAGGGCGTTGCGAGAATGGTATTGTTACCCAATTGACCCTGATCGTTGGTTCCGGAGGAAAAGACGACGCCATTGCCATCGGCGAGCGCTGAAAAGCTGTCGCCGGCAGCAATTGCAGACCAATTACTGAGGGAACCGAGTTGGACTGGTTCATCCCTTATATGATTCTCAAAAATGGGTTGCTGGGATGCGTCGAATATAGGCAAACCCAATTGAATGGACCCGTTAGATCCCCAGCCCCAAAGCGTTCCATCGGTTTTAAGAGCCAGCGCATGAGTGGAACTGCCATCGACCCTGTTCCAATTCGATTCCGCACCCACTTGAGTCGGGATTAAAGAAGAAAATACGTCTTTTCCCTGTCCCAATTGGGGAGCGCCACTGAATCCCCAGGCAAAGAGGCTGCCACTTGCATTGATGGCGAATGAGGAAGAGTTGGCGGCGGAAATCCGGGACCAATCGGAAGATGTGCCTACCTGTGTAACAGTGATTATGGGTAGTCCGGGCGATATTCCCAGGCCCAATTGCGCGGAACCGTTATTTCCCCAGGCTTGCAGGACACCAGAAGTCCGAATGGCCAATACATGCCCCACCCCGGCGGATATGGCCGTGTAAAATTGATCTTCGTCCACTGGCAACGGTTCGGTGGATTGGGTGATCTCGGTCCGGTTTCGGGCTAGTTGCCCAAGGCTGTTGGAGCCCCAAACAAACAATTTGCCGGAGTTGCGAATCCCAACAGTGAAGCTCGACCCCGTAGAAACATGTGTCCAGTCGCTGAAGGATCCCACCTGCACGGGCACTAGGCTGCTTTCCGTACTCCCGGTACCCAGTTGTCCAAATTCGTTGGCGCCCCAAGTCCACAAAGTGCCGTCTGTCGCGATGGCCGCGGAGTGATTTTCGCCGGCGCTGACATAACGCCAATCGAAATCGGCTCCAATTCGGGTGGGCTGCAGTTTGTCAATGGTCGCATTATTGCCCAGTTGTCCGAGGGAATTGCCCCCCCAAGCCCATAGGGTATTATTTTCACCGATGACCAGAGTGTGGGACTGGCCAGCGCTGAGGGTCTGCTGACCGTTGCCGTGAAGGGCAGGCAGCAGCCCTCCCGTGCTCAAGAAGAGCAAAAGCCAGAGAATTGCCAGTTTTTTTACCTTTTTCATAGGTCGTGGGGGCAAATGATTACCAGTCTAACCTCTTCTTCTTATTGGGCCGATCCTCATCGAAATCTTTGTAATTGCCTTTGCTTTGTTGGGATTGAATGGCTTCCAACTGTTGGCGAAGCTTGGACTCGGCTTTCAAGTTATCCATATTATCGCGGGCTTCCTGTAAATCATCATAGAGCCGCTGTAAGTCTTCAGGAGTTTCCGCCCCCGGTAATTCGCTGCTCTTGATGCCCATCTGATACAGGGCGCTGGGAGAAAATATATCTTTATAAGTGCTCCCGTCTGGATTGAGGGTTTTGGCCGTGACAAAGATAATCAGATTTCGGCGGTCCTTGGTGTCGCTTCGGTTACGAAACAATTTACCCAATCCGGGGATGTCACTCAACAAGGGGACACGGGTGTGGTTGTTTATAATGGTTTGTTCAATAAGGCCTCCAATGGCCAGGGTAAAACCATCTTTAATCGTTATGGTGCTTTCAGTTTTGCGGGTGGTAATGATGGGGATTTCCGCACCTGCGGCGCCACCGAAATTGACCGTTCCGGCACGGCTGCTCACTTCCGGCCGGATATTCAAGTTGATAAAACCGGCGCTGTTCACATGCGGGGTCACCTGTAGAATGATGCCAATGGCCTTGAAGGTAAATCCGCTGACCTCGAAAGAACCTCGCTCATCGTTATAATTGTAATCAGGTATGGGAAACTCCTCGCCGATGTTGATCATGGCCGGGGTGTTGTTGAGCGTTACTACGGTTGGATTGGAAACCAGTTTCGTGTCGCTCAAAGTTTCCAGGGCGCTGAGCACCACATTGAAGGCCTGGGCGGAGAAAACAGCGGTGTCGATCCGGCCCGTGGCCGCACTGTTGATCACCCCGAGGGTTTTGCTCAGGGTGTTGTTGATCGTTCCGGTGACGGTGCTGCCAACGGTATTGTTGCCCGTCGTGTTGACACTGTCGCTGTTGGTAATGTTGGTCGTACTGGTGGGAAGCCCCGGCACTGGAATACTGGAAGTAAAATTGGTTGAATTGTTCGTAGTCGAGTCCGTTGCCGAGGTGTTGGCATTATTATTGGTTGTATCGGTGGCATTGCTGCTGGAATTGGTGTTGTCATCCGTTCTGGTCAGCGACCTATCCCTGGTGAAATCGCGCTGAAAGGGACCGCCGGTCAGTTGGTATGAATTGAGTGAGGACCAGTTGACCCCCAGGTTTATGGCATCGCGATTGGTTACTTCGACAAATTTCGATTCGATCATGACCTGCGCGGTGGGCCGGTCCAGCCGCTCAATGATTTCCTGGATGTTGCCCATGCGGGTGGGCGGGGCGGTTATGACCAGGGCATTGCTCCGGGAATCCACTTGTACGCGGCCCCCAGGCCCGATAAGTGGGGTGACCGAGCTTTGTATTTCAGTCGCATTGGCGAAATTAACAACGAATATCTGGGTAACCGGTTTTTCCTGCTCCAGGTCCACATTGCTCCTGATTTTAATGATGTTGCGGTCCTCGAAGAAACTGAATCCGAGGGGTTCGAGGATGACATCAAAAACCTGCCTCCAGGTTACATTGCGTAATTTTATCGTCGTGCTGCCGACCAGGGTGTCGGGAATAACCACATTGAGGTCGTAAAGATCGGCCACATTGCTGATGATGACACGGACCTCTTCGTCGGGAAAATCCACTGAGATGGTTTCCTCTTCTCGGGAGAGTTCGGCTTCTCGCTCCTGCTGGCCTGGGGATGAAAATTCGACCTCCCCGGCAACTGGCACAGCCAGATTTAACTCGGGGGATTGGGCCGGGGCGGTCACCCTCCTTCCGGTTGATGGCGCCGGGGCGGTAAATTCAACCTGCTCGTCGCCTTGAGACTCGGGTTCTTCGATCAGGGGGGGCTCCTGTCCCCATGCCGCGACGGCGGAGAGCAGAAGAACCAGGGGAATGTTGCGTGTCGGGCGAATCATAGTTCGTGCCTTTTTTAGTGGTTAAATTGGAATGTCCAAGAGGAGGTTGCTAGGGTTACTTAATTGTTCAATTATTTCCGCTATCCCGGGAAATTACGCTATCTTTAGAAGTGGTTATCTTAAAGGATTTGGTGATTTCGGCCTCGTTCAGCCGAAGGGTATAACTGTTGGGGGTGATGGCAGAAACAACGATCTTATACTCCTTGCCCCGTGAATTGGTTGGAATGACATCGCCCACGGTGAGCTTTCCACCATTGGGGAAGAGGAGCAGACTTCTACGGCTGGTAACCAGGCTGCCCTTGGGGTTAAGCCTGCCGGCCACGGATCTGAGAATGACTTCGTTCGAAAGATCCTTTGGCTTGGCTTGAGGTTTCGGACGGATGGTATTATCCGCCACAACTCCAGTATCTGCCTCTTCTTCTACTGGTTCCTCTTCAGGTTGAATGAAGGGACTGAGGGCCGACCGCAAAGACGTATAGAATTCAGGGTCTTCGGAATTAAGGATGGCTCCAGCATTTTGCACCATTTTTTCCCTGTTCTCATTCAGTATAACGAGCTTGAGCGTTTCGTCCTGTGCTTGCAGGAAACCTGAGGAAACAAGAATCAATAAATAATTTCCGATCAAAAACAGCAGGGGATTTGCTCTATATAATTTTGGCTTATTCATTTTATTTCCGTCCCAGCATGTCCATTTTCAGGCTAATTTGTATTTGGTCCTCATTATCTAAGCCGATCGAATTGGTGGAAAACCCATCAATGCGGGAAAAGTATTGCCCATGCTCCAGCCGGTATAGAAATTCGAGAACCTGCTGGAAATTTCCGGCTACACCGACGGAAAACTCAATCGGAGAATAAAGGGTGAGGGTGGGCTTGCCCGGAGGTGGCCGGGGCGGAGGAGGAGTGTCCGACTGGGAGAGGAGGGTCAGAGTAATCCCGGTTTTCTCCTCCAATCCATAGAAATACTGCTGGTTGATGGCTTTGTCCTCGCGCACTATCAGGCGTGATTGGATCTCCTCGCCGAAGGCAGAAATTTCTTTCACGTGCTCGGGAAGTGAAGCCGATTCTTTATTATTAGCAGAGATAGCGCCCCATTGATTTTCGATTCTGACAAGTTCGCCTTCCAATTCGGGCACTTTGGACTTGCGCAAGAAAACCCCGATTGCCAGCAACAATATAACTAACACCCCACCCACGGCAATCGGATACTGCTTAAGTTTCGCTATGATGAATTGAGCATTCATTTGTTTATCGGCGGTATCAGTTCAACCCGTATGGAGCAATTGAACAGTCCCAGGTTTTCATCACGCTCCAGGGATTGCAGTTCCACCTTGTGGACGCTTTCCTTGATGATATCCAGATTCTTTATGGTTTCCACATACTCCGTTACCAGCTGGGTTACGGCGGCAGGAGTACCATTGACTGTGCTTTGTAAAGTGACGAGCTTGCCGGGAGCGGTTTTGCGGTTGCCCAGATCAATTGTTTGGGAATCATAGCTGATGCTTTGCATGAGCATCTCCTCCGGTTTGACCTGGGCAAAAGTGAGGAGGAAAATAGACGGGGTTACCGGCGCCTTGACGAAATCCGTCAATTCCGAAATTTTTTTGGAGAGGGTGCCAAACTCCCCGCTCAACCTCAGATTATTGTTGTTCTTGCCAGTGTTTTCGCTGATTTTTGTTTCGAACTCCTTGATGCTCCGCCCAACGCTTAGAGCGGCGATTTCATTCTTGAGGAAAAACATCAACAGGACGGCGGCCACAAGAACTATGCCCCAGTTGATTATGAAATCGGTCCGGATAGCCTTGATATCCGGCAATGTCTCCACATTCCGGAAATTGGGGTGCCAGGCCGACTGAACAATTTTTTTAGGCTTTCTAAGCGCCATCCGCCGCCTTGTCGTAGTTTCCCATCAAGCTGAACAGTCCGAGCCAACGACTGTCCAAGGTTTCCAGCTGGACGCCCTCGCTGGTGGTCAGACTCATCTGTTTAAGCCAACCGGGGTAATCCAGATGCAGCATGTCGACCCCCAGGGCACGTGATAAGGTGGCATGCATCCAATTGAAATTGTTAGGCAGCAAAGTCATAAATATCTGCCCGATGGTCTGACCGGTTTGCACTTCGTAAAACCCGGTTGAGGCCTGTAGCTCCTTGAGCATTTTTTTCAGCAGGATCGGACCCATTTCGGTAAAATCGAATGTGTTGGAATAAAAAAGTTTTTTGGCCGACTCTTCATCCTTAAGGCCCAACTCGCTCTTGATACTAGGGAACATACTGGTCAATCCATAGGGAATCGGCCTCGCGATATCAACTTGTTTGCCACTTAAAATAAAGATGTTTGAGTTTTCCGGTGTGATTTCCAAAACCAGTGTCGGAAAGTGGATTTTCTTCCATTCCAAATAATTTTTGAGACCTCCCAGACCATTCAAAGAGCCGATCTCGACCGTTTGGGGGTATATGCCCCACTCCACTACGCGATCCTGCACCTTCTGCAGTTCCTCCAAGGTGGCGCCGCAAAATACCAGTTCCTTTTGAGCCTGCAGGTTCTTTTCGGCATCGAATTCGGTTCCATCGATTGCGTTGACCACCGCGACTCCGTTTTTGGCCGGATCGATTCTGAATTGGTTGGTTAGCAAATCAACCAGATAGGCCGGATCCTTGGCTTTGGCGGGAGATTCCAGCGTCGTTCGCCGGATGAATCGTGATTTGGGGTAAACGGAGCAGTGGCCCGTCAGGTAACCCCTTGCTTTGACTTCTGCCAACCCGCCAATGAATTCCTGAATCTGCTCCAATTCAACATCAACAGGGCATTCTTGCAGGCTTTCAATTCTGAAAGGAGGAGTCAGGGTAGAGGTGACGGCGGCGAGAATGGAAAAATCACTGACCTCGACAAATACCCCCTTAGTCTTTGGCACTAGCATTGGATTAGCAGAAGGAAAAAACCATTATTTTAACCAAGGGTGAAAAGCCGATAGTGAGCTTGAATCTACTTAGATTGAATCCCCAAGCTCAATTTCTACCCTAAAATAAAATTTAATGGTTGGTCTTTACAAGCAAAAAATACTTCCTTCCAAGCATTTAGGTGAAATTACCCGGTTTCAAGCGCCTGCCCAGGTCCCCAAATTTAAGGTCGGCTAGGAGAGAATTAAAAGTCGTTTGCTCCGCTCGTTTGGATGCTGCCGCTTATTCCCGGAGAGATGCTAAAGCCTCCAAAAGGCTTATATTGACTCCCTGATCTTTTTTTCAGCTACTCACCGTGCAGCCAAGGGAAAGGGGAAATAACCGAAAAAATGGCAACCCCTCTTTAAGCAATGAATGGTCCGGCGTGACCTCTCGCCGTGGCCTTTTTAGCAAACCATCAACCCCACGTCCGCTTTTTGTGGCGATTGGACTTCATCCGCTTGCGGCGCTTGTGCTTGGCAATCTTGCGAGCTCTCTTTTTCCTCAGGTTTCCCATATAATTTAATTAGTAAAATAGAAGGCCGTGACCTACCGGATCGATTGGAAATTCAATGTAATTATGGTTTAAATAGCAAATTAAAGCAGTAGAGGGCCACCAAAATTGCTATTTAAGGCCGCGAGTAAAGCCTTTTTTTATCCCTCACGCATATTTTTGGAGAATGATTTAGAAAAAGAGTCGGCAGATAATAGCCAGAGGACAAGAGTTTTGATTTTGAATTCTTTTTTGTGTCTCCTTCCTCCCGAAACCCTCCGACCTTACCTTTCATCGCAACATCGCCGACGAATAGAGCTGAAGTTTCTTTAAAAGCACCTGCCATGAATCGGGCAAATTCGACTCAATAACTCGTGACAGACCCTTCTCATCGGTAAACGAAACAGTCCCCATGTGCAGGCAAAGCCCGCGGTAGAGTGGTTGCTCCTTGCGCCGGGTACTAGCCCGGTAATCGCGCTTCAATTGCGAGAGGTAGATCGATGGCACCTGCCCATAGAGAGAGTCTCCCACTATCGGCAATCCCGATTCGGCGGCATGCAACCTTACCATATGAACGCGATAATAATTTGTTACCGCCTTCCACATGGAAAACGATCCCAGCCGTGCCATCCGGGAAAATTCCGTTCGAGAGCGTTTTCCCTGCCTGTGTGATACCACCAGGCGCGCCTTGGTCGAGTGCCGGGTCAACGGCAACTGGCAATCGATTGCCTCCTTTCCCTCATTGGCGGATTCTCTGGCCAATAACAAAAAGGTGAAACGCATCCCGCAGGATCCATGCTGATTGCGGAAAAAATCCGCTGACCGGGAAGAAGTAGCAAAAAGCGCAATCCCGGATACCTCTGCTTCGAGGGGAAGGACCGGAAAGGTCTTTCCCACTCCTAGCCGTTTTAATTCGGGCTTTTCACTGCGTGCCTGCCGGTTGATCCCCACCAACAAACTGGGCTGACCTGGGTACCAATCGTGGGGACAAGTCAGAATACCCGATGGTTTGTCGACGGCTACTAGCCCGCCATCCCGGTATAGTACAGGTAGACGCAAGGGCCGCTGGCCCAAAAGTGGAGCCGGAAAACCAATATGAGGTTGGTCCAATGAATTTCCCATAACCTTTAATTTTTCCAGAGCCAGGGTGGCAGAGGAAATCGTGCCCGCAGGTCAAATTTCTCCGCACGAATCGCTGAAGGTCAGTCCTGGCGATTATCAACCTGAATGGCCACCGATTTTATACCGGAAAACGACATTCTTCTCCTTTGTCTCCGTCTTCCTTTTCGTTCTTTAAGAATCTGCAAGTCGAAAAATCACACAATCCCTGGGGAGGACGGTTCCTGCCCATTCCTATTTGCTTTACATAAATTACTTCAGCAAGGCGGCACAGTCGGACTTATGCCGACTAGCTTTATTTGGGTGGATGACGTTACGCTTGGCCGCCTTGTCCAAGGCCGAAACATAGACCCTGGCAGCCTCTTTGACCGCCTCCGGATTCTCCATACTGGTGGCGGTTTGTAAATTTTTCTGCATGGTCTTCAATTGGCTGCGTACATGACGGTTGCGCGCCGTGCGCCTGGCAATACGCCGAATATCTTTTATCGAAGATTTAATATTGGCCATAAATGAATCCTTTTGGTGGTTGCAAATGGTGCCAGCACTCTCCTGAGCACGGCAATATTGCCAAAAATGGAAAAGGGAAAATGGGTCTGGCCTCCCCCTCTGTCAATATACAAATGCGATTCTTTACATGAAAAAATTTTTGCTGTTACGGCAACAATCCTGAAATGGCATAGGATCGGGATATTATCCCGCGGCCTTGGCACTCACTCCATATGGTGCACAAAGGCAGGGTTGTCTAAGAGGGCGTCTAAAGCTCAACGGGTTTTCCACTTTGAACGGATCGATAAATTCCTTCAATCAGACGAATGGCTTTCCGGCCTTCGCGTCCAGGAACCTCGGGATCGACATGCTCCCATACCGCCCGCATCAAATCCTCAATTTGCAGACGATGCCCATCGCAGCTAATATCCATCGGGTTCGAGGTGCCCCCGCCAAGATTGAGATCATCATCCTGGCTGAGCGCCTCACCATCACCGGGCCTTCTCTCCAAAAAATCCCACTTAACCAACCGATCGTCCTCCAAAATTGCCGATCCGCGATCGCCACAGATTTCAATTCTTCGCTGGTAGCCTGGGAAGCAGGCCGTTGACATTTCCAAAACACCGATCGCACCGGAAGGAAAACGAAGCGCTCCACAAACAACGTCCTCAACCTCAAGGCCCTCATGGGCGCAGGTGGCGGAATAAGCGAACACGGTATCCGGCATTCCCACCAGCCATTGTAAGAGATCCACGTAATGAATCCCCTGGTTCATAAGTGCTCCTCCACCATCCAGCGCCCAGGTTCCCCGCCAATCGGCGCTATTGTAGTAATCATTGCTGCGCCACCATTTGACATAAGCGCTGCATAAGGAGAGCCGCCCGAAACGGTCTTCGGCAATAGCCTTCTTTAACTTCTGGGCTTGTGGACTGAGCCGTGATTGAAATACAGCCGCCAGAATCTTTCCATTGCGGTTTGCAGCCTCGATCATCCGGTCGACTTTTGACAAAGTCACTTCGAGCGGTTTTTCACAGAGAACATGCTTGCCTGCTTCGAAAGCAGGCACTGCCACATCGGCATGGGCGCCGCTCGGTGTGGTTACACATACAATATCGATATCGGCGCGTTCGAGAAGATCGACCAAGGAATAGGCCAAGGTAACGGAGTAACGCTCCGCGAAGGCCCGGCCATTCCCCCTGCCACGGTTGAAGACGGCCTTGAGTTCAGCGCCTTCGGTCCGTCGGATGGCCTCGGCGTGAGTCGCCGCAATGGCGCCAGTTCCGACGATCCCAAATCCTAAACTCCGCATCATGTTACAAGTGCGTTCGATTTAGGCTCACATTAAATTAGTCAAGAGAATTTTCCCAGTAGTGCTCAGCCAGCCAAAATAATTGGACGGGTGGATTACTCATCTGGTTGAAGGTAGTCCAGTTGACCACGGGCTACCTTATATTCGTAATAGTCCACGATTTCCGAATCGAGGGAAAGCTCCAGAAATTCCATCGCCTTCTCTTTTTCCTTGTTCACAAGCCGCCATTGGGCGGCATAAAAATAGGCTTCGCAGAATTGTTCTCGCTCCGTAATGGGGTCCGAGTTGACCGCGGCGTCAAATAATGCGTCCTCGCTATCTCTTCTCAGAGCAAACTGGCCCATACTGTCGTACCAGTCTCCGATCGCATCGTCGGGACGGCTTTCCAATTGACTAATGAGGGCCTTGTCCGCCTCCTCCAAATTACCCATTCGGGCGCGCACCATCCATAACCAGAGCCGGGCGTAGTCCCGCTGTTCATTCTCTTTGGCCAATCGCAACCCTTTGTCGATATCGCCCAGAGCCTCGGGCAGTTTTTCCTGGGAATAATAGAACAAGCCTCTGTGGAAATAATTTGCTGGCTCATTGGGGTCCATTTTGATAGCCTTTCCATAATCGACCAGGGCGCTGTCATAGAGACCTTGAGCAAATTTTACATCGGCTCGGAACAGGTATGGCAGAGAAGACCGCCGGTTGCGCTTGATAACTTTATTGATGTCTTCCAGCCCGCCCTCGGTGTCTCCAGAATAAAACTTTGCCTGGCCCCTGAAAAGAGTCAGTCTAGCCTCATTCATTTCCGGGTATTTAATGGGGTCATAATCGCCCTGGCGCAATAAATCCAGGATCCGTTCATAGTCTTCCACTGCCCCGGAAAAATTTTTACGTTTGCTTCTGAGAAGAGCCTGGGCCCGGTGGTAAGGTGGATTGCCCGGTTTAAGGCGAATTGCTTCCGCCAAGTCTTCGGTTGCACCTATCCAATCGTTCTTTTTAATGTTGGCCTTGCTACGCTCAAAATAAGCCTGGTCCTGGCGGGAATCCACCGCAATTGCCTCGGTAAAGTCATAGAATGCCCCATCGGTATTGCCCTGTTCAAAACGCGTAATACCACGGTGAAGGTAGGCTTCCGCGTTTTCCGGGTCAACCCGGATCGCTTCGGTGAAGTCAAAAATAGCCCCCTGGGCATCCCCCACATCCTGCAACTCTTTGCCCTTTTCCACATATCGCTGGGAGCGCGTTTCGGCCTCCGGAGAAACTGCCACTGCCGGAGCGGCTGGGAGGTACAGGCCAAACCACCCCAGGAAAAGAGGGCGCCACAAAGAAAATTGTCCAACAAATCGCTGTTGGATTTTCCGGACGCGGCCGAATTTATTTAATGCTTGTGCCACTATTTGATTCTAAAAAGGTATAAAATTTCCTACAGACGCTCCATTACAAATATCTTTATTTTAATAAATAGATATTGCACAGCAATTCAAGACTGTGTTCGGGGTTGCCGGGTTCCGTCAAGTATGTCGACAATCCGCACATGAAACCTTAAAAAAATCGGACCCTACCGATTTGGAACGGTCAGACTTAAGAAATAATTTCCGAAATCTTCCGAGCTTATCTATTTGCTGTAGTTGACCTTTCCCTCCTGCAAAGCCTTCTCATATTCGTTGAGGGCCAAAGGCATTAATTCCAGCAAATGGTCCTTGCGATTCTCTCCCGAAGGATGAGTGGATAAAAACTGGGGTGGCTTTTCACCGGTTTCCGCTTCTTCCATACGCCGCCAGAATTCCAGTGATGCCACCGGATCGTAGCCCGCACGGGCCAGGTAAATCAAACCGAGATGGTCTGCCTCTTTTTCACTAAGTCGGCTGTAGGGCAGCCTGTAGCCGAATGAAGTGCCGACCCCGTAAGCAGTCAATACGGCATTTCGGCTTTCCCTGCTACTGTCTTCCATGGCAGAATCAATGCCGAAAGCCACAAACTGTATGAGCAATTCGCGGGATAAGCGCTGGTTGGCATGACGGGCCGTCACATGGGCGATTTCGTGCCCCATCACCACAGCAAGCAGGCTGTCGGTGGTGGCGATTTTAAAAATCCCGCTATAAACCCCGACCTTGCCTCCCGGCATGGCAAAGGCATTGATCAATTCATCATTATCAAACACAATGAACTCCCAATCCGCATTCGGCAGGTCTTTCCCCACTGACCGGGCGATTCTTTTCCCCACCCGATTAACCCGAACATTCATCTCGTAATCGTCCGACACCTTCTCCTCCTCCTTCAATTGATTAAAGGAGGCCAGGGCAAGACGGCTTAACTGAGCATCAGGAACCACATTCAAAGCGGTGCGCCCCGTCTCCGGAACCGTGTAACATCCCACAAACAAGAATAACAAGACCGGAAAAACAATCATCACCTCAACTCTCGGGAAGTAAATCGTTTTCCATTTCATACCTTCAGTAGATACACCTTTGGAAAAATCTATGCCAGTCTAATCAGCAAGATTCACTTGAGAAAGAGAACATGGGAGCTGCCAGGGAGGAATAAATTCCAAGAACTGACAGTTTATTCGGGGTTAGAGGCCTGTGAACACTTCGGTATCCTCATAAAAGGCCTGCCAGGAAAACCAAAAAGCTCCCACTCCAACAATTTCTTCCCCCGTGTCCAGATTGATGACGGCAACCGATTTGGCAGCTTCATCCAGGGTAAGTTGCAAATTTACACCGTTGAATGTGTCCAGAACCGGTTCCCCGTCGATCAACCTCTCCAGCGGGTAGGCCTTTCCCACTCCGTCGACGTCAATTCCCCAAACCCAGGCTTTGGCTGGCAGATCGGGCCGAATTTCATCCACTCTAAAGAATGGAAAAGGCGACGAATCATGCTCATTGTAGGGATTGCGTGAATAATCCCTCAGGAATCCAGTCGCCGTAGAGAGCACTTTGCCATCCGGGAACTTTTGGCGCCAAGTCTCCCATGTGAGTTGTTCGCTCAATCGCCAAGTCAAACGGGTACCGATCTGACTTCCCGTTACGGCCTGTAAAGAAAATTGCGACCAAAGGCTGTTCGTCTTACGATCATACATGAGGAGGTTGTTGGTCCAAAGCAAACCGGATACGCCAAAATCAAGGAGTTCACCGTTGACCATGCGATCAAATACGATTCCGGTTCCGCAAAGCGGACAATAGGTTACTGAAAAATAGTCCTCTCCAACCTGGTCGTTGACGACCTCATGCCAATTCAGGATTCGGAAAGGATAAGCCCGCGTTTCGCCGCCGCTGGTAACGCTTAAAAGGATATCACCTTCCTCCATGAATACGGCCTCTGCAATGGAAACAAATTCCGGTTGGTCAATGGCCGGAATGCCATCCTTTCCCGGTCCGCCGTCGAGAATCTCCTCTCTTGGCAGGAGGGAATTGGTCAAATTGAATACATCGTAGGAAAATTGTGATTGCTCGAATTCGAGAGAGATCCACTCACCAATGGCATAATCGAAGAACTTCCTTGGTTCCGTCGTTCCCAAAGCATAAAACATCCAGGTGGATCGGTCAAAACTGTAAATAGTTGGGTAGGTATCGCCATTGGTCCAATACCAACCCAGGGTTCTGTCAAAGAGATTGGCGCTGGAATCGTTGTTGGTCGCCTGTGAAAACACCCAACCATGCTCATTATGGAAAAGCCAGGGATCAAAAGTATCGAAGAAGAACCCCAGCCAAGGGGACTCTTTCCAACCGTTTTCAAAGGCCGTGTTTTCAAATTGAGCCCTTGTTTCCGCCGATGGGAAAACACCGGCAATGGCTAAAACAAAGACTAGAATTAGGTGATTAAAGTGAGGGAATAATAATTTTGGGTTCATGTTTGGAAGATTGAGAACGAGTTTCTGTTTTTTAAAAGTTATTGATCAATAAGGTATCCATTCCTGGGTATTCCAGATCTGGATCCAGCGTGGATCCTTGGAACCTGGCTGGTACCACATCCATGAGTCTTTATCTACGCTGAATAACCAGGAGTAGGCGGCTTCACCAGTCCAGAACCAGCCCAGGTCGGATGTCCAGAACCAGATGCTGGCGGAGTCGACGCTTTGATTGAACATCCATCCGTGTTCATTGTGGTAAATCCAGGGGGCGGCCAGGATATTAAACGAGCCAAACCATTCCAGACCCCTCCAGCCGTCGCCAAGGTCCTCCGAATCAGCCCAGAAATACTCCTCGCCCATTCCACCGGTAGGAGCTTCCACCGAATCAATGAATTGCCGGAAAACAAAAGCTCCGGGATAGCCGGGCTGGTTGTGCAGCACCTCCCATTGCTCATGGCTGGGAGATCCCGCTACCCCGTTAATGATGACGAATAAAGGAATGCCATCGACCTGGTTATATTGATTCCAGCCAACAGCTACAGGATCGTCCACCACCAGTTCCAATTCTGTTTTGGTGATGAAATCATCCGTGCTGGCGGCATCTTCCGGCTCAATGTTGACGGCGATAACCTGGACTGGAATTCCATTCGCATTACCGCCGCTATCGATAAAAAATCGTTGGATATTTTGTTCGATATCGGGAGATGAAAAGGCGCATGGAGCGCACCAGAAAGCGAAAAAATCCAGCACAATGACATGCCCGGCAAAATCGCTCAGACTGACGGGCTGGCCGGTGCGCCGGTTCAGCAGAGTGAGGTCATCCGTAATGGAGCCGGTGGGGAAAGGTTGGGCCACCGAGAGGCAGGGAAACAGGGCCAACGCCAGTAAGAATACAGACAGGGTGCGGCGTGGATCAAGTTTCATATTGATTGCTCCTTTTCATTAAAACAATTTGGAGAAACTCACGCTGGCCATAACCCAATTGCGATTCTGGTAAAGATTGGCAAAAGGAAGGATGTCGGAATCGGGGGAACCAAACCGCGTCCGGTAGGCGGAAATCATCGCTTTGAAGGCGCTGGTTCTGCCTTGCCAGCGAAAAGCTCCTCCTACCTGGTAGGTGGTCAATGGCGGAGGGCCGCTGGATATTAATATGGAGGTTTCAATTTGACCGGAATCCTCATAGTAACGGCCAAAAAAATTAAGAAAATAACGGCTGTCCCAATCCCGCTCAATCAAACCTTCGGCCGACCAGGAAAAAAAGTCCTCCTCCGAAAACTCTTCGTCGTCCTCCTGGGTGGCGGAAAAGACTGTTCTCAAAACCCAATTTTCGGAGAGGGCATAATTGAAGGAACCCTGGTAAGAGTAGCGTAATTCCCTGTCGGTTGTCCCCGTGAGAGAAACTTGCAGGAGGGAACGTAATTTTCGAGTCAGGACATTTTCGAAGGTAAATACCGCAGCTCCGGTATGCAATCGCTCCCGGCCTCGTTCGAGTGGTTCAAATAAGGGTTTGTCGAACCCGGGCGCCACATCGTCCTGCTGGAATACCAGGTTGGCCTGAATAAATCCGGTGGTCGGCGAATATTCCCACCTTAATCCTGACGATAGATTAAATCCCCACGGGTCCGACTCCACGTACCCCTCGAGTTTGGAAAACTGTTGGCGATAATATTCCTCGAGCCATAGTGACCGGTGGCTGGTAAATCCCTTATAGCCCCCCGCCGAGCCTTGCCATTCCAGTGAATCGGAGAACATGCGGGTGCGATTGATTTGGAAGGTTCCAGCATTTTCGGTAAGCTTGGCCGGTTTTCCAATGACATCTGCGTCCGGGTTGGGCTGATAATCAATATCGATCCTGTCGGCGGAAAAATCGATGCCCCAACTCGAAACACCTCTATCCCGCTGGTAAGTTATACCAGTGCGATACATTTTTATATCGGAGGAAAGAACCAATTCCGAGTTGAACTCCAGGTTGTCGTTTAAAATCCTGATCGCTGGAGGAGTTGCCATTTCACTAATAACGGAATCGGCCAGAGTGGGCGTCGCCACAGGAATTGTATTCTGGACAAGGGGATCGGCAGTGGCGGCCCCAATATTATATTTATCTTCATCCCCGGCGGAAATGAAAGAACTCCCGTCGGCGGTGTTCGTTGAAATAAAATCCGCCCCTCCAGACATTTTTCCGGTGTGTGTGGCAGCCTCTTTTTGTTGTTGAGAGAGAATAAACGGGAAAGTCGGAGAACCAATTTCCGAAAGGGTTTCGCCTTTGTGTCCGAGAGAGTCTATGATTTCGCGAATTTCGGTGTACCCTTCATAACCGGCATTGCGATAGGCTACTTTCCATTCGCGACTATGGTTATTGATCGAGGTGCCGTCCAAAATCACGATAAAGGGCAGGCCCCGTCCTTCAAAGCGCTTGAAAATTTCTCCATCGGTGTCGTTGAGAACCAAACTCGCACCCGTCCTGCGCAAAAAGGCCGCCGTTTTATCAGGATGATCGCTTTCGACGTTTATGGAAATAACCCTGACTGACTGTCCTGCTGAATTTCCCGTGGTTGTGTCATAAAACTGTTGAACATATTTTTCCAGCTCAGCGGAAGCGCCTAAACAAGGCACACACCAATAGGCAAAAAAATCGAGAACCACAATTCCGCCCGCAAAATCGTTCAAATCCAGAGAGACTCCAGAATCCCATTGCGAAGCCTCGAAACCCTCAATCTCTTTTCCAACAAATCCTTCACCGGCAAGGGCATTGCCCATAAAAATGATTGATCCGACCAAACAGATTAACCGACTTGAAATTTTACCCACCATCAGTGCGAATGCGTACCTATTTGCACGATGTGCAACCGGATGCCTGCGCTCCTCCAGCGGAGGATGATCCCGGTTCCACCCGACCAATAAAACCCGAGTTGGAGGAATATATCGAGGAATCGGAAAATATCATGTTGGGCTTTGAAAGCAGACGCTGTTCAGTAATGTCGATATGGCTGCAACCACTCAAAAATGCCAGAGATGCGATCAATAAAAGGATTGAGAGTTTTCGCAATCCGGCCGCCTCCAGAATGGAGTAATCTCGATGAGTTCCATTATTTTTCATATTCGTTCCGCAGGTGAAGTTTTGAGGGTTTTAGCGATACATAAGTAGTTAGCATACAGGGGTAATTCCTCAATTGCCGGACTAAAAGATGGCTCATGAGGAAAAAATTTCGGGTCTGACTATATCCTAAGAGAACAAAATCGAACCGTTTATTCCCCAAAATTTACACTCAATCAAGCTGGATTACTTTCCAAAGAAACTCCCTGGGCCAACGGGAAAAGACCAATTCGATAAGGGGATTATTTTCTCGATTCCATTGTGACCAAGATTGGTAAAAGATCCTGATTGTAAGAAGGATAAGTCCCTTTAAGGATTGAAAATTTAAACAATCGAAGGGAGCCGGGAGAATTCGGCCGTTGTTCAGGACAAAAACTTTAAACCCCGTTATTGGCCGAAGATTCTATTTTCGATCTCGCGCAAGGTAAACGCTCTTTTTGGCGGATCGCCTAATTCCTCGACGACCAGATCGGCTTCGGTAAAATCTTCCTCACGGGTATATGCGCTGATGGTTACGAGGCATCGCATACCAGCGTTTTTTACAGCAAGCAGACCGTTGCGGCTGTCTTCCACAACGAGGCAATCCTCTCCGCGCAATCCCAGGCGCTCTTTGACCATGTTGTAAATTTCCGGGTCGGGCTTTTTCCTTGAGACGACATCACCAGCGAGGATCTGGCCAAACTTCTCAAAACGGCTCCGCTCCAGCATTTTTGTTGCGATTAAATTTACCGAACGCTCATTCGAGGTTGAACAGATGGCGAGCTTGAGACCTGCCTCAATCGCCTCGTCGATCAACCGGGCAACACCGCTGCGCAAGGGAAGTTCCCCTGATTCTATAATTTGCATGAAAAGATCCGTTTTCACTTTATGGAGATCTTTGAGGTAAGCATCATGGCCGGTCGCATTCTCCGGCCAGCCATTTTCCTCGAAAAAATAGCGCATTCGCTCCTTCCCGCCGGAAATCTTCAAGAGTTCGCCATATTGATCGACGCTCCATTCAACATTAAGGCCGAAATGACGAAAGGCCCGGTTGAAAGCAATGCGATGGCCGTCGCGCTCGGTATCGACCAGCACTCCGTCGCAATCGAAAATGAGCGCCTTCATGGGGTGGAGGTCTTGACATCAGCGGCTTTACCGGCACCGCCGAATTGCTCAATTTTTGCTTTGAGCAACTCCTTCATCGCATCGTATTGCCCCTTGAGGACGCGCAGCGGTTCGTAATCGTTGGGATTGTCCCGATGATAATCACAGAATCCATCGATGAAGGCGTGCTTCAGATTGGTCGAAATGTTCACCTTGGCACATCCAAGTTTTATGCAACGCTGGATGGTTTCGTCCGGCAGACCGGTACCGCCATGGAGGGCAAGCGGGGTCTGGGTACGACGGAATATTTCTTCAATGAGGTCGAACCGGACGTTGGGTTCGCCCTTGTAATAGCCGTGAGCGGTTCCTATTGCAGGGGCAAAAACTCCCAGGTCGAGTTCCCGACAGAACCGCTCGGCCTTGTCCGGGTCGGCCAGGTGAGCGTCTTCCTCGGCCACGACTATATCTTCCTCCACACCGACGATCTCCCCCAATTCCGCCTCCACGCCGACACCAGCAGCAGTCGCCCATTCGACGACTTGGCGGGAGCGGTCCAGGTTTTCCTCAAAGGGCAAATCGGAGGCGTCGATCATGACCGAGGTCCACCCGGTTTCGATACACTTTTTGATCATTTCGAGGTCTTTTCCATGATCCAGATGGAGGGCAACAGGAACGGGTGAGTTTTCGGCCAGTTCACGCATCCATCCGGCCAGCGTTTCGTGGCCGTAATAAACGACCGTTTTGGCTGATAGCTGGGCAATAACAGAGGCATCGAGCTCTTCGGCAGCCTCAACGATGGCTTTCATAGATGCACAATCTACAGGATTGAAGGCGCCCACTGCGTAACCTCCGTGACAGGCTTCCCTTAACATTGGTGTCAGACTTACAAGCGGCATTGATTATACCTCCAATAGGGTTGAATTATTTTTACCGTTTACCAAATTCCAGAAAGAGATTTTCAAGGATTTCAGTTTCAGGTTCGCCATCGAAAAGAACCACTCGATAGCGAGCATGGAATACCTTTCCGGGTTGTAGGACAAATTTTCCCAACACCGGGGGCGAAAAGACAAGATAAGGCATCCTTGGATGCACCCGAACCGGTTGAGGATAACGAAAGTTGCCTGGGTGGTCCATAATGGCCACTCCCGCAGATTTGTCACCTGCAACACCCCAGGAAGCAATCCAACCGGGACGTGTATGGTTGCTCTCATCCCGGCTTTTGCCTTCGCGGGTAAGAACTTTCATTGGTGAATTGAAAAGGTCTTGAGCGTCTTCATTCCAATCGGCCCGTCCCCTGAAAGCAAAACCGCCGTAGTGATATTCATCAAGAATGACCGGTTCTTCGGTGACGCCTCGTTGCTCGATATCAAAATCGATCACAAAAGGATTGGCACGATTTAATACCCGGACAGTCCAAATATCTTCCAGGACGGGTCCATGCTTCAAGCTGACTTGCTGTTGCCGCACTTTGAACACCCCCGCATCGGACCCGTCGGCCATATCGAGGACCTCAATGTGCTTTACGGTCCCGATGCCATTATGTTGATTCCAGAAGTCGAGTTGATCTCCCAGAAATGTCGCTCTCGTCCAGGCAAAGAACAAACCGTGCTGATGGGTGTGCCCCACCGGAAAATCATCGGTCAACACTTCCCCACGAGGGGAATAGAGCGGATGGATGAAACCGCTCCGCTTATAATGCTCAGGCTCGCCCTCCGGCGGTAAAACGGTGTTAATGTTGTAAACGAGAACGGGACGTTGACCTACCCGGACCTCAATGGCCCCGTTTTTATTTTGGACTGAGACAAGATTCATTGGGAAATCCTCCTTTTCGCCATTGGCCGTACCGACTGAAATTACCAATGAAATACAAAGGTGGGTAAAGAACCATTTTCCATAATATCGCATAGACTGGCTCCTCCAGCAAGCCGACGTCTCTCGTTTAAAGAGATCAGCAGAGATTTCCTTATGACGAGTCATAATTAATTAACCTATCCCCTCTTGGGAGCCTTTGTCCACACTTCCCGCATTACTTCAGCTTTTCCAATGGCTTGACGGCGGCACAGTATTCAGTATTCCTCCCGGATTACCGGCCAATTGACAGGAATTTCTCTGGCGTGACGTTAACTGGATATTGTTAGAAAACCCTGTTGAAAGGTTGCCATAAACAACAGTTAAAAATTAGATATGGTAGAAAAACAACGGATCGGAAATTCAGAACTCTTCGCTTCCAGGGTTGCCCTCGGGTGCTGGGTATTTGCAGGTGGACCGGAATGGGGTAACCAAAAAGAGGAAGACTCCATCGCCACAGTGCATGCGGCGCTCGATCTGGGGATAAATCTCTTCGATACGGCGCCAGCTTACGGAGGCGGTGAATCGGAACGTATCCTTGGTCTGGCCTTGCAGGGAAGGCGGGATGAAGCGCTCATTGGCACAAAAATTTCCAGTTCTCATGCTCATAAAGAAGGGATTATCGCCTCCTGTGAGGAGAGCCTTTCTCTGCTGAAAACCGACCGGATCGATCTTATCCAAATTCATTGGGCAAACCATGATGTCCCTTTCGAAGAAACCATAGAGGCCCTACATCAGTTGAAAGCGGATGGAAAAATTCGTTATGCAGGGGTTTGCAATTTCGGTGTTAACGATATGAGCAATTATTTGCGTAAGGGAGGGGAAATGGTTTCCAATCAACTTCCCTACTCTCTGCTCAGCCGGGCAATTGAATACACTATTTTGCCTGAATGCCGTCAGCGAGACGTTTCAGTTCTTCCTTACAGTCCTTTATTGCAAGGTCTCTTAACCGGTAAATTCAAAACCGCAGAGGATGTGCCTACAGGGCGTAGCCGAACCCGCCATTTCAGTTGCGACCAGCCCGGCGTCCGGCATAGTGAATCCGGTTGTGAAAGTGAAACCTTTAAGGCTCTTTCGGATATCGAAAACATCGCCTCGGAAGCGGGATATTTCATGAGCAATCTGGCTATTTCCTGGTTATTGCATCAACCCGGCATTCCTTCCGTCGTAATGGGCGCTCGCACACCCGGCCAGGTAGAGCAAAATATGAAATCATTATCGCAAAATATGAAATCATTATCGGTGCCCTTATCCACTGAAGAATTGAACCGGTTAAATCTTGTGACCGATCCAGTTAAATCCATCCTCGGCTCCAACCCGGATCTTTGGCAATCTGAAGGCCGTTACAATTGAAGTCTAGATAGACAGGTCCGATACACAGACAGTTAACCCGAAATCGGAATCCAAATTAAATTGGTGGAGCCGATCGGGATCGAACCGACGACCTCTTGCATGCCATGCAAGCGCTCTTCCAACTGAGCTACGGCCCCATGGGGGAAAGAGATGGGAGAAGGGCGGAGTCCAAGTGAATTTGAACCCCTCGTCAACGCAAAATATTGTTTGAAAGGTTCACAATTTTAACGGTGGCGGAAATCCCGGTCAACTCACCTTTATGAGTCCATCATGGCGGCTTTCCAAGACTGCCTGCAGTAGTTGTAAAAGTATGATTACGGTTTTATTTTATTCAGTATTTTCCCCCTGAAAAAGGGCAACGAGGCCTTCCTGTCCGGACTCTCCGGCGTAATCAACCGCTGATTTTCCGGCCTCATCGACATGTTCGACATCGGCGTCGTATTCGAGTAGTTTTTTTACGAATTGTGGTTCTCCCATTTTCGAGGCGAAAATAAGCGGAGAACGCCCTTTGTTATCCACAATATTAGGGTTCGCTCCAGAATTGAGCAAATAAGCCACTTTGGGGAAATCGCGCTCTATGATCTGATCGATTAGAGTAGTGGCTCCGGTCTTATCCTGGGCATTGATGTCTGCGCCGGAGTCAAGCAAAAGCCGGACAATGGTCAAATTTCCTCTGTAAACTGCCATCATCAAGGGAGTGACGCCCTCGACATCAGCCAATTCGGGTTGAATACCTATTTCCAGGCATTTCTGGATTATGCCGGAGCTTCCTCCCCGAATGGCAGCCATAAGGACGGTATTGCCTTCATTGTCGCGTGAGTGTATATCCGCCCCTGCCTCTATACAGCTATTAAAAATCTCCAGATTGCCACCACGCGCGGCGGAGTGGGCTACCGTCCACCCATTTTTATCCACCGCTTTTGGATTGGCATTGAAAGCGAGAGCATCGGAGAATATTTCCACGCTACCGCCTTCCGCTGCTGCCATGAGAACGGTATAACCGGACTCGTCTGCGGTGTTAAGGCTCCTGCCCTTGCTTCGGACAATATCGAATATCCTTTTGTTTCCCCCCACGGCGGCCGCCATGGCGAGGGAATAGCCGGTTTTATCAACGGGGCTTCCATAGCCGGATTTCCCCAATACTTTATCGAATATCCTTTGATTCCCCCCCATGGCCGCCGCCATCAGGGTCGAATAGCCTTTTTTTGTTCGTGCCCGGGGATCGGCTCCCTTTTTGAGCAAAATGGAAAAAATCTTTGAATTTCCCCGAGCGGCCGCCTCCATCAAAACGGTCCAGCCTTCGCTGTTGAGCGCATTGGGGTCGGAGCCGTCGAAAAGGAGAACACTAACCATCGAAGGTTGTTGTTTTTTAATGGCCATCCACAAATTGGCATCTCTGGTAAACTGCTGAGAATTCTCGATGATCGCCTCCAGGGTTCCCAATCGTCCGCCTCCTGAAAGTAGAAGCAAGAGGATGGAGAGAAAAAGGAGGCGCAGGGTTCCAATTAAACGCCTTTTCAATAGTGGAACTGAATTATCATTGTTCATGGTCGGAATTATCGGTTTCTGTTTACCATCCAAGGCTTGCCATGACAACACCCTTCGCAACTAATTGCTGGAATGGCGAAAGCGTTAAATTGGGGCATCATAGGAACCGGCCGCATAGCGAACAAATTTGCGGCCGCCCTGAATGTATCAGCCGACGCCAAATTAACCGCGGTGGGAAGTCGAAAGCATGCAACCACGGAAGACTTCGGACAAAAATTCGGCGTTCCCTGCCGTCACGGGAGTTATGAGGAACTCATCGATAATCCAGAGGTGGAAGCGGTTTACATAGCAATCCCGCACCCCTTTCATGCTCAATGGTCTTTGCGGTGCGCAGCTGCCGGGAAGCACCAGATTTGTGAAAAACCGCTGGCCATGAATCATGCCGAAGCTATGGCAATGGTTGAGGCAGCGCACAGAAACAATGTCTATCTGTCAGAAGGATTTGCCTACCGGTGCACACCTATGACAACCCGCCTGGTCCAATTGATCCGTGATGGCGCCATCGGCGAGGTGAAAAGAATCATATCAAGTTACAGTTTCAAACTCGGCCCAAAGCCGGCACGACGATTGGTGGAACCGGAATTGGGCGGAGGGGCCATCCTGGATGTCGGGTGCTACCCAATCTCTATGGTTCGATTGCTTGCCGGGGTGGCCATGGGGCAGAAATTTGCCGATCCAGTTGACTTAGAGGGGATGGCCCGAATGGGGCCGACAGGTGTCGACTTTCATGCCACGGCCATCCTCCGATTTGATGGCGGGATCATAGCACAAGTCTCAACCGGATTGGATGCCAACGATGGAATCCAGTTGGAAATTTTTGGTGATGAAGGAAGCTTGTCAATCAATACTCCTTGGCATGCTCAGGGCAGCATTTTGCTGAGAAGGACGGGTGAAGAGCCGGAGGAAATTGTGATTGAAAGGGGGAAAACCCTTTTTGCTTACGAAATCGAGGAAGCTTCACGACACCTGAAGCATGGTCAGACACCAGCCATGAGCTGGGCGGATTCCCTGGGAAACATGAGAACCCTGGACAGGTGGAGAAATGCCGTAAACTTCTCCTACCCTTGCGAAAAACCAAACTCAGGAACCTGGCCCATTTACCGTGAATCATTGAAACCCTCCTCCGGCCACAACATGAACTACAACCATATCACTGGGGTGAGAAAAAAGATTTCACGCCTGGTCATGGGAACCGATTATTGCCCGGGCGACGCCCACGCGGCGGTTATGTTCGACGACTTCTTCGAACGGGGAGGCAATTGTTTCGATACGGCGGAACAATATTTCAATGGGGAAAGAGAGAAAGTTTTGGGCCGGTGGATGAAAAACCGGAATTTGCGGGAGGAAATTGTAATCCTCGACAAAGGAGGCCATACACCCCACTGCTGGCCGGAAATTATCCAGGCCAATATTCCAAGAAGCCTGGAACGATTGCAAACGGATTACATCGATATTTACATGTTGCATCGAGATAATCCGGAGGTGCCGGTGGGCGAGTTTATCGAGGTACTTAATGAGCAGATAAATGCGGGTCACATCCATGTCTTGGGAGCCTCCAACTGGACCAAGGAGCGGGTGGATCAAGCAAACGCTTATGCCGCCCAAAAGGGGCTGATAGGTTTTGCCGCAGTAAGCAACAACTTCAGCCTGGCCCGCATGGTCAAGCCAATGTGGGAGGGTTGCCTGGCCTCCTCGGAATCGGATTACCGTCTATGGCACCTGGACAAACAAATGCCTTTGATGTCCTGGAGCAGCCAGGCGAGGGGATTTTTCACGGATCGCTCGGGACCCAGGAAAAAACAGGACCGGCTGATGGTCAAGGCATGGTATAGCAAGGACAATTTCGAGAGAAAAAGGCGAGCGGTCGCATTAGCAAAGGAAAAGGGCGTTTTACCTATAAATATTGCCCTGGCTTACGTTCTCGATCAGCTCTTTCCCACTTTTGCACTGATTTGCCCCTACACCCTGGAAGAAATGAGGACCACCATGGACGGACTGGACATTTCACTAACCAAGAAAGAAATCCAGTGGCTGAATCTGGAATTGGAGGAGCTTCAGGAAAATGTTTGAAACAGTGCTTTCGTTTTTACCGGGAGAACCATTCGTTGGAGACAAAATTGAAGAACCACCGGGGGTTGGAAGAACCTTTTTGATACCAAAGCCAACCGTTTTCATTGGAGCTGAAAACAAAAGGGTAAATGGTTGAACCGCTCCATATCCAACCTAAATCAGTACTCCAGAACCAGATACTGCCGGTTGCTTCACCCGAGGCATTCATCCACCCCAGTTCATTGTGGAAAATCCAGCCGGGGCCGGTTCCCTCGCTAAAAAAGGAACCGAACCAATCCAGTTCCTTCCAGCCATCGGGATCGCCGGTTGCCTGAGACCAAAGCCCCACTGGGGGCGGACCCAGGTCGTCTGCCAGATTGAGTAAAACGGCGTTAAGAAGACTGGCCGCATTGTCCTCGGCAAAACGGGTGAAATTGGAAAACTCGTTGGGGTCGCCGTTGCCCACGATGTCGCTCAACCCGCGTATGATGAGAAAGGGAACCTGTCGCGTCCAGCAGACATGAGCAATGGCCGTCGATTCCATGTCGACCGAATCCGTGCCCCAAGTCTGCAGGATAAATTGGCTCAATCCAAAGTTATCCATGAAAGCCGGTCCGGCTGTTCCAGAACCGCCGATCTTTACCGTGGATTCCCGGTTAAACGGATCAAGTATCTGGAGGGATTCGGCCGCTTCTTCGGCAATGGACAACAGGTCGGCGTCGGCCTCAAAAAATTCCTTGCGCATAGTAGTAGTCATACCGGCGCGAATGACGGACATGGGGCCAGGGTGAATCATGCCGAAATTTCCCCGTTGCGGCGTGAACCAGTTGGGCAAAAGAAATTGGCCGGGATTTTGAGGATCTTCCCCAAACCAGCCTCCAAAAGCGTAATAATGCCAGCGGGCGGGTACCACTACATCGGCAATCTCCATATTCCGGTTGAGACCACCGGCCACCCCGGCGAAGAGCAAACGGTCAACATCAAAACGCTCGAGGACCAGCTGGGTGGCAATGGCAGCGTTGATTAGACCGATATTGGTCTTAAATATGATTACAGGCAGGCCATAAACCTCCCCGATAAAGAAATCAATGCCGTGAATGTCGCGGACTTCCCCAATGGTTTCTCCCTCGAGTTTCTCCCGAATGCTGTTCAGCTCTCCGCCAAAAGCTGCCACGATGGCGGTGTACCCAGTGCCATTGGCGCTAAAAAGGTTCGTGTTCGCCATTAAATAAAGGGCTATGAAACAGCTTGTTTTTCTAATTAAAATCCTCATTTGCTGATAAATAATATCAAGACAGGTTCATCCACCTTCAGCAATTATGTCCTTTTCATGAGAATCAGGCAAACCCAAGTTTATTTCCTCGATAACTCTTTGCAGGAATTGGATGATCTCATTTTTTTCGACGCTCGGAGTTTATTGGGATGAGGGTTGGATGCATGATTAAACGAAAAAACTTTTACCCAACGATTTGCTCTACGGCACTTCTATTCATCATTATGTTGGACGCATCTGGTCCCTCAAAACCGCAGGCCAACAATGCAAAGACCAACCAAGAATCCTTTCCAAATATAAGCGAGTTACGCCGGGATGCTCGTGGAGTTGAACAGGTATGGACGTCGGCTGGATCTTATTTTATGGGGACCGATAAGGAGGATGTTGCCGGTATTGAGATTCCGCAATGGGCGGCGCGGGAACTTCCCGCTGAAATGCCCCGCCACGAGGTTCGGATTTCGAAGGGTTTCTGGATTGATCGCCACGAAACCACCAACAGGGAATATCGGGCTTTCGTGGAAGATGGGGGTTATAAAACAAAGCAATACTGGTCTCAGCAAGGCTGGGAATGGCTACAGGGACAAAAAATGGAATCGCTGCCAGTCAAATACGTGGAGAAAGAGGAACCGGATCATCCGCGTGTCTGTGTGACCTGGTTTGAAGCTGAGGCTTATGCGCATTGGCGGGGGGGCCGCCTACCCTACGAAGCCGAGTGGGAATATGCTGCCCGAGGTCCGAAATCACTGATTTATCCGTGGGGAAACAATTTCGACCCTTCAAAGGCTAATGTAGTGGAGAGCGAGGGTTTGACTGCGGTGGGGAGTTATCCTGATGGGGCCAGTTGGGTGGGAACTCTAGACATGGCCGGAAATGCCATGGAGTGGGTGCAGGATTGGTTGAGCGCCGATTATTATGGAAAAAGCCCAAAGGTTGACCCGAAAGGACCACCAGAGGGCAGGCGCAAGGTGGAAAAAGGCGGATGGTGGGGGAGCAACCCGTTTGTGGCTCGATCCGCCTATAAACATTTTGAAGATCCTCCCACCTACCAGGATCACCATATCGGGTTTCGTGTGGTTACTCCGGTGGAGGAAGAATGGGAAGACGAAGATGGATTGGAATTATGATCGGCGCGGTTACATGCTCAAGAAAGGGTGCTCTTTGAAGGTTGTTTCAAAGGACCAGTTGAATAATTTCAACTCTTGCGGTTTGGTTAACTCTTCAGTTGTGCCGTCCTCAGTTTTAAAATAGGCATCCATGACCGCATCGAGGATGACACCTTTGATTTTGCCGCCAACCTTGGCCTCAAGGAGGTCAAAACGAATAGTTGCCGCACCTCCTTTTGAAGGACGCAACCCGAATGTATAAACCTTGCCCGAATTGCCAGCGCCGATTTGCATGGGAAAATAGTAGATGTTAATTCCAGAAGCGGATTCACTTTGTGAAATTTGAATGTTTTGTCCGGCGGGAATATTTTTTGGATCGAAGCTGATTTCAATTCCGCCCCGCGGCATTGGCCCGGAGGGTAGCGGTAATGGGAAAATGATCAGCCCTCTTTGTTTCGACCCGGTATAGCCAGTTCCGTCCTCAATGTCATGCAAAAAAGCTTCCGGATCTTTGAATAGCGGATTATTTTCCCGCCCGTTGAGATACATGCCAAACGGTTTTTGTGGATCGATCTTTTTGCCGCAGCCAATCACCGTCAACATGATTAGAGACAACAAAAATAATGGCAGGAACTTTTTCATAATTCAGACAATGAGGCATTCACCAGTCATTTCCGGCGGTTTTTCGAGATCCATTAATCGGAGAAGGGTTGGAGCGATATCGGCTAGTCTGCCGCCATTTTTAATAGTCAAATTTTCGCAGTCACTCCCTGCCAAGACGACTTCGACCGGATTTAAAGTATGGGCAGTATGGGGAACCTCATTTTCGGAATCCCACATCTGGTCGGAGTTTCCATGGTCGGCGGTAATCAGTGCAGCGCCTCCGGCTTGTTTTAATGCCTGGAGCAGTTCGCCGAGGCAAGAATCGACTGTTTCACAGGCCGAAATGGCCGCTGGCAATGAACCGGCATGGCCAACCATGTCCGGGTTGGCAAAATTGACTACGATCAAGCCATATTTACGGCTCAGGATAGCTTCTTTGGTGGCCTGGCAAATACCGCGGGCGGACATTTCAGGTTTCAGATCGTAGGTCGGCACGTCTCTCGGGCTGGGAATGAGGGCACGCTCCTCGCCGGGAAAAGGTTCTTCGCGGTAGTCGTTGAAGAAAAAGGTGACATGGGGGTATTTTTCCGTTTCGGCGCAGCGGAATTGGGGAATTCCCAACTGGCTGATGTATTCACCCAGAATATTTTTCATTTTCGGGCGTTTGGGAAACAGAAGGTTTTTGCAGAGCCCTTTTTCATAATCGGTCATGGTTACATAAAAGAGATCGAGCTTCTTTTGACGTGAAAACTCGAAGAATTCATCGTCAATGAAGGCCCTCGTGATCTCCCTGGGCCGGTCTCCCCGGAAATTGAAAAAAATAACGGTATCGCCGTCGCTGATCTTTCCAGTGGGTTCTCCGTTATCATCCGCGATCCAGGTGGGTGTGATGAATTCATCGCCTCTCATGGAATCGCCGGATGGATTGTCATAATAATGCTGCACGGCCTCCTCGGCGGTGCGGGCGCTCTGCCCTTCCTTGCCAACAAGGCAATTGTAGGCCGTTTCGACCCGATCCCAACGTTTGTCCCGATCCATCCCCCAGTAACGCCCGCAGACGCTGGCAATTCGCCCGATGCCTATTTCCTGACATTTTTTCTCAATTTGCCGGACGTAATCAAGGCCGCTTCGCGGCGGTGAATCGCGCCCGTCGGTAAGGGCGTGAATGCAAACATCGAGATCGGGCACAAGTTTATCGCGAGCGACTTCCAGTAACTTATGGAGATGCTCCAGGGTCGAGTGAACTCCGGCATCGGAGATAAGCCCGAGAAGGTGCAATTTTCCGCCATTGACGCGCAACCGGGTCAAGCCTACCCCGATAACGGGCTTGAGCAATACTTCACCGTCGGCAAACGCCTTGTTAATGCGGACGATCTCTTGGGGCACCACCCTGCCCGCGCCGATATTCTGGTGGCCTACCTCGCTATTGCCAAAAATCCCTTCGGGCAAACCGACGTCGAGCCCGCAAGCGCTGATTTCCGTGCGCGGGCAGGTTTTACGAATTTCTTCCGCCACCGGGGTTTGGGCCAGTTTTACGGCGTTAAAAGCATCGTGGGCGGAGTTGTGATTTTCACCCCAGCCATCGCGAATTATCAATACAACCGGTTTGTAGTCTTTCATGTTTTAATTACAGATTTGGGATACTGGATCGTTTTTCCTGGTTCTTGGAATCCGCAAACCCGACACCATCCAGAATCCTGTTTCATTTCAAAAATCATTCACTATAAAAAATGTCTTAGGGCCACAAAATTGGAATGGCGCCGCTTTAAGCCGAACCGACGGTCAGACTGATTACGGTCACTAAAAGGTAAATGGTTAAAAGGAGCATACCAAAGGGACGTTTGAGTTTATCTCCGGAAAGGAAAATGCCAATCCTGAAAACCACCAGCACCGAGATCATGGCGGGGAAGAGGAATCGGAAAAAATGAGGGGTGGCCTGTAGGCCGTCACCGGTCACGGCGGCGGCGGCTCCGGCGACAAACAGGACATTGAGAATATCGGCCCCGATGATGTTGCCCACGGCCAATTCGCCATGACCTTTCCTCACCGCGGTGATTGCCGTGACCAGCTCCGGCAGGGAGGTTCCGAAGGCAACCAGGGTGGCCGCGATGATGCTGTTGGGAATGCTCAACCTGATGGCAGTCTCTTCCACGGCAGGAATGAGAATGCGGGAGGAAACGACAACCAGAGCTATGCCGATAATCAGCTTAAAGAAAACCAGAAAATTACTGCCCTCCTCTTTTTTATCATGATGGCCCAAGGGTGTATCGCCGGAGTCTCCAGTCTTAACCCAGCGAACGGAAAAATATAAATAGGCAACGAGCAAAAGAAGGAAGAGGAAGCCCATGACCTGGGGCAGACGCCCTCCATCGGTGAAAATTTGAGCGAGGTTCGACCATGGCAGGCAGGAAATCACCAGGAGGAACCCAGCGGCCAATTGAATCCAGCCTTGCCGGTTGACGATGTCACGGTTCAAAGGAAGCGGCGCCATGATGGCGGCAATGCCGAGGATCAGGCCGGTATCGCAAATGATCGAGCCGACGGCATTGCCGAGGGCAAGGCTTGGTTTGCCCGCCACAGCCGCCAAAACCGATACGGCCGCTTCCGGCAAAGTCGTCCCCAAGCTTACTATGGTGGCCCCGATGAGAACGGTGGGGACTCCCCATCGCAGTGAGAGGGCGACCGCTTCGTCAACCAGCAGATCGGCCCCTTTTCCCAGGGTAAATATAAAAACCGCGATAATCAGAAACAGAATCGGCAAGGACTGGCCTTGCATGAAGTGGCTTAAAATTTCTTCCATCGGGTCCGGGTATTCATGGATGATCCTGAAAAATCCTCTATTGAGTAAGAGGGTTATTCATAAAGCAGAGGTGAACGGCAATCCCAACAAAAAAAAGGTCCGAAAAGGAAAGAATTTCGGAGTGTTGCCGATAGGGATTCTTTATTTGCCTCTTAGCTTGACTTGCAAGAAGAACTTAGCATTGTTTCGCCGGTTACTTCAAAGGGGGCGACCCGAGGGGTAGAAAATGGCCGAAAATTATAAAGATACCCTTAATTTACCGAAGACGGGATTTCCCATGAGAGGAAACCTGGCCAAGCGCGAACCAGCCAGGCTTTCACATTGGGAAAAGTTGAAGCTGTACGAAAAGATACAGGAAAAGAATGCCAACGGAAAATCCTATGTCCTGCACGACGGCCCGCCCTTCACCAATGGAGACGTTCACATCGGCACGGCCCTGAACAAGATACTCAAGGACACCATTTTGCGATTTAAAGCCATGACCGGCTGGCGCACTCCCTATGTGCCGGGATGGGACTGCCATGGACTGCCAATCGAACACAAGGTAAGCCAGCAAATGCAAAAAAGCGGGACCTTCCGCACCCCGGCGGAAATCCGGCAGGCTTGTATGGAATTTTCCAACCATTTCATCGAAGTGCAGCGCAGACAGTTTCAGAGGCTCGGCGTGATGGGTTATTGGGAGCGCGAATACAAGACCATGAATCCCGCTTATGAAGCCGAGATTTTGCGGACCTTGGCGGCTTTCCTGAAGAAAGGGATGGTTTATCGAAGCAAAAAACCGGTTTATTGGTCCATTCCCTGCAAAACTGCACTGGCAGAGGCGGAAATTGAATACAAAGACCACACCAGCCCATCCATCTGGGTGAAATTTCAAGTCGCCGAAAAAGACGGCCTACCCTTCGAAGGCCCGATTTCAGTGGTCATCTGGACCACCACTCCCTGGACTCTGCCGGCTAACCTGGCCATTGCGGTACATCCGGGACTTATTTATGTCGAGGTGGGACACGAAGGCCGCAAATACCTGGTGGCGGAGGCCCTGGCGGGACAATTTGTCAAGGACTGCGGCCTGAATGGAGCCACCATGGGCAAAATGCATAAAGGGGAAGACCTGGAGGGGGTCGAAACCCGGCACCCATTTATCGATCGTGCCAGCCCGATCGTCCTGGCTGATTACGTGACCACAGATTCGGGCACGGGATGCGTCCACACAGCTCCCGGACACGGACTGGAGGACTATCTGACCGGGATTCAAAACAAGCTGGAAATTTACTGTCCTTTGGATGATGAAGGACAATTCATGGATGATGGAAGAATACCATCCGAACTGGTCGGATTGTCCGTTTTGGAAACCCGCGGCCATTGCCCAGCGAATGAGGGTGTTTTGACAATGCTGCACCATCATGGGGCTCTATTGAAAAAGGATGAGATCGAACACCAGTATCCGCATTGCTGGCGGTCGAAAACACCGGTGGTTTTTCGAGCCATGGACCAGTGGTTTGTCTCTCTGGACAAAGATGGCATGCGAGAGCAAACCTTGGCAGAGATTGAAAATGTCGATTGGATTCCCCAATGGGGTGAGAACCGCATTCGAGGCGCAGTGGAATCCCGCCCGGACTGGTGCATCAGCCGGCAGCGTTCCTGGGGCGTGCCTATTCCAGCCTTTTATGACGATGAGGGCGTATCCTACCTCGACGCCGGAGTGACGCTCTCCATGGCGGAGAAAATTGAACGCCATGGAACCAATTACTGGTTCGAAAACAACACCTCCGAATTATTGGAGGGAATCGAGCTTCCTGAGTCCTGGAAAGGAAAAAACTTACAACCAGGCAAGGATACTCTGGATGTGTGGATCGATTCCGGATCAAGCCATCTGGCGGTCCTCAAAACGGAGAAAGACCTTCACTGGCCAGCCGACCTTTATTTGGAAGGGAGCGACCAACACCGCGGTTGGTTTCAATCCTCCTTATGGACTGGAATGGTGGTGGCAGGGCACGCCCCCTACAAACAAATCATCACTCATGGCTTTATCGTCAGCCAGGATGGAAACAAGATCAGCAAAAGTGAGGAGGAGGGCAAAAAGAACTCCGGTAAAAGAAAGCCCAACACCTCGGATTTCTTCGTCAGCCGCTACGGGGCCGATATTCTCAGGTTATGGGTCAGCTCTCAGGATTATCGCAACGACATTCCTGTTTCCGATGAAATATTCAGCCATGTCGCGCAGGCTTACCGTTCCATTCGGAATACTTTGCGGTTTCAGATCTCAAATTTGTTTGACTTCAACACGGAAGAAATGGCCGTCTCCTATGAAAATCTGACCTCCTTGGACAAGTGGGCGCTGCACAAAACGGCTCAATTCCTGGCAGAAGTGACCGATTCCTACGAAAAACATGAGTTTCAGCGAGTTTATCAGTCGGTCAACCGGTTTGTAGCGGTAACCCTTTCGGCAACTTACCACGACATTTTGAAGGACAGGCTTTATACATTGGGAACAGATTCGGATAAAAGGCGCTCAGCGCAAACGGCCATTCACCAGATTTTCGGCGTCCTCAATCGGGTTTTGGCGCCCATCCTGATTTTTACCACGGATGAAGCCCAAGCCTTTGCCCAAATGAACGAGGAGTTTTCAGAAGATTCCATCCATCAGCA
Organism: Opitutales bacterium; assembly: GCA_021772535.1. Lineage (GTDB taxonomy): Bacteria > Verrucomicrobiota > Verrucomicrobiia > Opitutales > UBA2987 > JAJFLU01. The sequence goes on from JAJFLV010000234.1 coordinate 56,119, forward strand.
ATCCTGGCCAAAGGTTCCCGCCGAATGGCTCGATAATGGGGAGGCGCTGGCCCTGGAAGAATTGTTAAGCGCTCGCGGGGAAGTAAACAATCGGTTGGAGACTCTGAGGAAAGATAAAATAATCGGCCAATCACTGGAGGCGCAAATTGTCATCACCGGCCGCGAGGATGAACGCCTCTTTCAGAACCTTGTCAGTCACCAGGAGGATCTAACGGAACTTTTTATCGTATCGGAAGTCACTTTGAAATCAACTCGCGAACACCCGGAGCAGATTGAGGTTGAAGCCGTTAAATGTGAAGGCGATCGCTGCCCTCGGTGCTGGCGCTGGGTTCGTGAAATTTCAGATGCGGAAAAAGAAAACGAAAAGGCCATTTGTTCACGCTGTCAAACGGCCATTGCAGACATTCAATAATTAAGGCCAGAAAAAGAAAATTATGACCGGCAGGAAAAAAACAACAAAATCTTCAGCCAAAGCAAATTCTGCAAAGAATCTAGCGGTAAAGAAAACTTCCATGACCTCCAAGGGGAAACCTGTTAATAGCGCCGCCAAAAAGGCCGTGAAGAAAACTGTAACCGCGCCCAAAAAGGTCGCCCCCAAGGCAACGGCATCTCCTTCCAAAGTTTCCCCGCGTAGAAAAACAAAAGCGGTTAAAAAACCTACTAAGGCGGATGAGGAAAAATCAAGGATGGCCGAGGAGACCATGAAAATGTTGGCGCGGGCGAAAAAACATACCCCCGCGGTATTTAAGCTGCCATCGAAAAAACAGACGCCCATAGTCTTTTCCCTCGAAGATGTGCGAGAAGTGTTGAAAAAAAACCAGGAGGAAAGTAGTTTGGTAGAGGAGCCGGTTTCTCAAACCAAGGTTATACCTGCATCGCCTAAACCCAAACCGCTAACGAAACCGCCAACGAAACCGCCAACGAAACCGCTAACGAAACCGCTAGCGAAACCGCCAAGGAAAGCCGAAAAGCATCGCGTACTGGGGGCTGCTTCGGTGGTCGATATTCTAGGTTTCAATCCCAAGAAACACCAATCGCCGATAGATAGGGAAGCAAAGAATGTCCCCAAGAAATTTCTTACCTATTATAATAAACTACAGGATTTGCGCGAACATGTGCTATCGGGATTGACCTTGCACTCGCAAGAAACACTCAAACGTTCCTTGAAAGAAGACTCGGGAAATTTATCCAGCTACAGCCAACATATGGCCGATGTCGGTTCTGAAAGTTTCGAACGCGACTTTGCCCTCAATTTGCTTTCCAGCGAACAGGAAGCTCTCTTCGAGATCGATGCCGCCATAAAACGGATTTTCGACGGTTCTTATGGAGTTTGCCAATTTACCGGAAAGCCCATCAGCAAAGAAAGGTTGGAGGCCGTCCCCTTTACACGCTACTCGCTGGAAGGTCAGGCGCAGAAAGAGAGTGAGTCGCGAAGGAAAGCTCCGCGTCGCGGGGTATTCATGGATTCCAGTGTCGAGGCAGCTGTTGAATTTACCAAAGAGGACGCTGAAGACTGATACCACAGATTCCACCTCCAACTCGAGGTGGCGAAAAATTGCCCGTTATTGGCTTTTATGGGCGGCTGCGATCATCATATTGATTCTTGATCAAGGCACAAAGTACTGGGTGCAGCAACACCCGGACCTGACTCTGGAAAGCTATTGGCCCCACGGGGGCATAGAAGTTATTCCGGGATTCTTTTATCTGGCCCATGTTGTCAATGAGGGAGCTGCATGGGGGATTTTCCGTGGTTTCCGTTATGGATTTATTGTCCTGGCAGTGGCAGCCCTGGCCGCGATTTATTTTTTCCGGCATAGTTTGCTGCTGAAGAAAAAGCCCAGTCAGTTTGCCTTTGGTCTTCTGTGCGGGGGCATCCTGGGAAACCTTTGCGACCGGTTGAGATTGGGATGGGTAGTGGATTTTCTCGATTTTCATCTTCCCGGCTATCGCTGGCCCGCCTTCAACATTGCCGACAGCGCAATAACCTTAGGCGTTATCTTTTACATCATCCTAAGCCTATTCTTTTACATAGAGCCCAAGGAGGAGGAAAGGGAAGGAGAAAGAAATAATCCACCCCCACCGCCAGAGGAAGATGCAAAACCCGAAACTGATTCAGATTCCTAACGAATAGAGACCGAATAGACGCACCTTCCCTCAATAAAAAGAAGGAGCAAAGCCGTTAACAAGCCGACAAAAAATCAAGTGATATCAAAAAGATTAACCTGACTTCTTTTTATTTCGATCCAGCACATTGTGTACCTTGGTGCTCAGGTCCTCCAAAAGGAACGGCTTGGCAATGAAATCCACATTTTTTTCTATGACACCGCGGCTGGCGATTACATCGGTTGCGTAGCCGGACATAAACAGGACCTTAACGTCCGAATAAAGCGTTTGCAGGCGATCAGCCAATTCGCGACCGTTCATTTCGGGCATTACCACGTCGCTGATTAAGAGTTTTATCTCACCTGCATGGCGTTCGGCCAAAGTTATAGCCTGATTTGGAGAAGTGGTCTCCAGAACGAAATAGCCCAAACTCTCAAGCATTTCTTTTGTCAGTTTGAGAAGATCGATTTCATCCTCAACCAACAACACGGTTTCATCATGCCTTTACTGCAATTCTTTGGTTGTATCTCCTGCCTTTATCTCATCCGCTTCCCCCATGTGGCGAGGGATGTAAATTTCAAAGGTCGTTCCTTTGCCAAGCTCACTATCAATATTAATGAAGCCATTGTTCTGCTTTATAATACCATAGACAGTGGACAGTCCCAGGCCAGTCCCCTGATACATGGGTTTAGTGGTAAAGAAAGGTTCAAAAATCTTGACCATGGTTGCATTGTCCATACCGCAACCATCATCTCCGACGGATAAAAGAACATACTCCCCAGACAGGAATTCCTCCTGATCCGTCGAGATTGGATTATCAAGAGTCATATTTTTTGTTTCTATGACTATCTTGCCAATACCCGCAAAGGCATCCTTGGCGTTAATACACAAATTGACCAATATCTGATCAAGCTGGGTGGTATCAAAATTGATTGTCCAAAGATCCGGATCAGACTTCAGGACTAATTCAACTTCCTCTCCGATCAGACGACAGAGCATCTTGATCATCCCATCTATGGAATCATTCAAGTTCAGTAACTTAGGAGCAATGGTCTGCTTCCTGGCGTAGGCCAGGAGTTGCCGGGTAACCCCTTTTGCGCTAGCCGCGGCCTGATGGATGAATTTCAAGCGCTTGTGCAGTTTATCCGATGGGTCGGTTTCGCTCAGACTCAAATCTGCTTGTCCGAGAATCACGGTCAACAAATTGTTGAAATCATGGGAGACGCCTCCCGCCAATTATCCCACTGCTTCCATCTTATGCGACTGGATCAGCAGGTCCTGCAGTTTTTTCTGCTCGGCCTCCGCCGTTTTGCGCTCTGTGATGTACTCCACAAAAACCACAAATCCATCCTGAACATCCTTTGAAACGTGATAGGGAACCATCCGTCCATGGAGATGATGGAATTCGCCATTCTTGTCAGGGATACTTTCCTCATATTCGACCATCGTGCCATGCATGGCCTTACCAATTCGATCCTTCAAACTGTCGTAGACAGTCTTACCAAGAACTTCCCATATATACCGCCCAATTACTTCTTTCGGTTTGATCCCAAAAAATGCTGAATATTTAGAATTAATAGCCTGGTATCTGCCAAAGGAGTCGATCCAGGCAATAAGCAGGGGATTCGAGTCAAAAAGTAAACGATATTTGGTCTCACTTTCCTGTAGAGCTTCTTGGGCAATGTAGAGTTCTTCCAGGTTTCGTTTCTGTTCGTGCAAGTCTCCTTCCAACTCAGCCACCCGTTGTTGCACACTGTAAATGCGGCGGTGCAGTTGTGATTCCTTGTATGATTCCTCCATGTTCATTCCCCTAAAACTTCAACATCCGATTTATTTTATATGGGTACCTGATAAACCCAAAAATGAAGGACATTGATCTTATTACGGGTATTTGCAAGAAAGTTTAGCCATCTTTATCCTACATTTGGAACGTTAGGTGTTTTTGAAAAGGAATACGCGCAATGACAACAACAGGCCCGTAAAGGTTAATGGCAAATCAATGCCAATAGCATTGCCAAAGACACCCACTCGGCCGCTTCAAATACAAGGGGTTTTCGACAAGCACGAAGTCGGAAATATTCTTCACTACAGGCGAATGCCGGATTGTGTGGAACCGGTGGCTGGCTTCTTCAGCCAACCGGGGAGACCCGATTAGCAAAATTTCGCTAATTAGCTTTCCTCATTGGCATTTGAGCGCTTCGCGCACCTTGGTGGACAGATCCTCCAGAAAAAATGGCTTGGCAATGAAATTCATGTTTTTTTCTACGACACCGCGGTGGGCAATCACGTCGGCTGTGTAGCCGGACATAAACAGGATCTCAATGTCTGAGTTAAGCGTTTGCAGTCGATCAGCCAATTCGCGCCCGTTCATTTCGGGCATTACCACGTCGGTGATTAACAGATTTATCTTAGCCGCATGGCGTTCGGCCAAAGACAGAGCCTGGGTTGGAGAGGCTGCCTCCAGAACGATATAGCCCAAACTCTCAAGCATTTCTTTTGTCAGTTTGAGAAGATCGATTTCATCCTCAACCAACAACACGATTTCATTATTTCCTTGCTGGGATTCTTTGGCTACATCTCCAACATTAATCTCATCCACTCCACTCATGTGGCGCGGAAAATAGACCTCAAAGGTTGTTCCTTTTCCAATCTCGCTATGAACATTGATGAAGCCCTTGTTCTGCTTGATAATACCATAGACGGAGGACAACCCCATTCCTGTACCTTGATGCAAAGGCTTTGTGGTAAAAAAGGGGTCGAAAATCTTGGCGATGGTCGCATCGTCCATACCGCAACCATCATCTCTGACGGATAAAAGAACATACTCTCCTGGGACGAACTCTTCCTGCTCCATCAAAGGTGGGTAATCAAGAATCATGTTTTTTGTTTCTATGACTATCTTGCCCACACCCTCGATGGCATCTTTGGCGTTAACACACAAATTGACCAACACTTGATCAATCTGAGAGGGATCAATATTAAGCGCCCAAAGATTCGAACCGGGCTGCAGGACTAATTCAATATCCTCACCGATCAGACGCCAGAGCATCTTGAACATCCCATCGACGGATTCATTCAAGTTCAGAACCTTGGGAGCAACGGTCTGCTTCCTGGCAAAGGCCATGAGCTGCCGGGTTACCCCCTTTGCACTTTCCGCGGCCTTAAGGATATATTGCAGCCGGTCAAGAAGTTTATCCATTGGGTCTTCCCTCATCAAGCCCAATTCTGCGTGTCCGAGAATCACACTCAACAAATTGTTGAAATCATGGGCAACGCCTCCCGCCAATTGTCCCACTGCCTCCATCTTATGGGATTGGATCAGTTGTTTCTGGAGATTTTCCTGTTCGGCCTCCGCCTTTTTGCGCTCGGTGATGTCCTCCACAAAAACAACAAAACCATCCTGAACATCCTTTGAAGGGTGATAGGGAACCAACCGCCCATGGAGATAATGGATTTGGCCCTTCTTGTCAGGAATGTTTTCCTCATATTCGACCATCATGCCCTGCATGGCCTGACTAATTCGGTCTTTCAAATGGCCGTAGATCGTCTTACCAAGGATTTCCCATATATACTTCCCAAGGACTTCCTCCAGTTCGATCCCAAAAAACATTGAATATTTAGAATTTATAGCCTGGTACCTCTCGAAGGAGTCTACCCAAGCAATAAGCAACAGATTCGCATCAAAGAGTAAACGGTATTTGGCCTCGCTTTCCCGTAGTGCTTCCTGGGCACTTAACAGTTCTTCTGCATTTCGTTCATGTTCATGCAAAGCTCCTTCCAACTCAGCCACCCGTTGCTGCAAACAATCATTCCCGCGGGGAAGTTCTGAATCTTTATCTGGTTCCTGCATACGCGTTCCCATGTAAGTTCAACATCCGGTTAACTCCATCTAGGCGGCCAGTACGCCTAATGATCAGGAACATTAGACTTAATAACGTTATTTGCAAGAATTATTTGTAATTCATTAACTGACAAAGGGATCGCAATTTGCTTAATGAAAAATTGCGTTGCCGGGAGCGAGGACGACCAGGGGTTTACTGAATAAATAGCCCATAACACCATGAAGGGGGTTAAAGCGGTCACGGGGACCTACTTTTAGCGGGACTTATTGGCGTATTTTAGGAATATTTTTATTTTTCATCAAACGGAGCCAACCTATCCTTTGACGGTTTTGTGGCGATGTGGTAATATGGCGTTTAATGTGTGGACGGGAAAGAAAATTTGAGGGTATTTCTAACTGTGAAAAAAAAAATTGAAAAACATATTGCGCCAAGGGGAAAAATCTCCCAATTATTTGCCGCCGAATTGATGAAGGAAGTTAAGCGGATTGAGGGTGTGGAACTGCAAAGGGCCGTAGAAAGCCTTGTTCAAGCTATCTCCAACCGCCACGGGGAGACAGAAAAGCTGGTCATTGCGAGCATTGCTGACGGGGGAATCGCGCTCGGCAGTAAAATCGCCCACCTGCTTTCCGAACGCCTGGGCCGCACCATCTCCCACGGCACGGTGAATGTGGCTTTCCACCGGGACGATATCGGGCGTAAGCCGATACCAAAACCGACTCACCGCACGGAATTGCCCTTCGATGTGGAATCGGCAACAGTAATCCTGGTGGATGATGTGCTCTTTACGGGCCGCACAGTGAGGGCGGCGTTGAATGAGATTTTCGACTTGGGCCGCCCGGCCCTTGTGGAACTGGCCATCTTGTGCGACCGCGGCAATCGGCGCCTGCCCATTCAGCCCGACTATACTGGATTTACAGAGGAAACTACCCCCGAACAGAAAGTAGTTCTTGCCATGGATGCGGGAGCAGAGGCGGATAATAATTTAACGATATACGGCGCATGAGCTTGAGTAGTAACTGGACGCATAAGGACTTTATCTCAATCGAAGATATCACCCGGGATGAGTTGGAAACCATTTTCAAGCTCGCCTCTTCATTCAAGCAAACGCTTGGCCGAACGCAAAAGAAACTCCCTTCATTACGCGGAAAGACCCTTGTCAATTTGTTCATGGAACCCAGCACGCGGACGCGGGTTTCCTTTGAAATCGCGGCTTCGCGTCTGAGCGCCGATTCCATTTTCATATCGACCACTGCAAGCAGCCTCGTGAAGGGGGAAACGCTGAGGGATACTGCTCGAAACATCGTCGCTCTCAACGCGGACTTGCTGGTTATGCGGCACTCTGCCGCCGGTTCCGCTTATTACCTGAGCAAAATCATCGACATTCCGGTTATCAATGCGGGCGACGGTGCACACGCCCACCCCACCCAGGCATTGCTGGATTGCTTTACTTTGAGGGAGCGCTGGGGCAGCGATTTTACCGGCAAAAAGGTATCCATTCTAGGGGATATCTTGTTCAGCCGGGTGGCCCGGTCGAACATCTTGGCTTTGCAAAAACTTGGGGCCAAGGTGACCTTGGTAGGCCCCTCCACCCTGGTTCCGGAGTATTTCAGCTCGATGGGGGTCGAGGTTTCCCACGACCTGAAGAGCGCCTTGGTCGACACGGATGCTCTCATGCTTCTGCGCATTCAACACGAAAGGCAAACCTCTACCCATTTCCCCTCCCTGGGAGAGTACACCAGCATGTTCGGCATCAATGCCATGCGGGCCTCGTGGCTCAAACCGGGAACCATCATCATGCATCCGGGACCTATCAACCGTGGGGTGGAAATCGACTCGAAACTGGCCGATTCGGAACAATCCGTGATTCTCGAACAGGTTACAAACGGCATCGTCTGCCGAATGGCGGTGCTTTACCTATGCGCCAGCGCCGTTCATCCGGTATCCAGTGAGGAGGTAATTTAATGAAAATGAACAATGTGCTTTGGATAAGCGGTGGTCGGGTAATCGACCCCGTAAATAAAAGAGATGGGACCGGTGACGTCTTCTCGGTCGATGGGAAAATCGTTGCGGATTTGAGCGATGAGCAGAAGAAGGAAGCCCAACGTATCGATGCAAGCGGAAAGGTGGTCAGTCCCGGTTTTGTCGATATCCATGTCCACCTGAGGGAACCGGGGCAAACGCACAAGGAAAACATTGCCAGCGGGACCCGCGCTGCGGCCGCCGGCGGGTTCACCACAGTCGTCTGCATGCCGAACACCTCCCCCCCGGCCGACAACGCTGGAACCATTCAGTACATCAAGGACGCCATCGCGCGCGAGGCGGTGGTTAATGTTTACCCAACCGGCTGCATCACAGTGGGACGCAAAGGCGAGATGCTGGCCCCCACCGGTTCTCTACAGAGGGCGGGGGTTATCGCCATCACGGATGACGGCGACTGCGTGCAGAATACCGAGATCATGCGGCGGGCGGTCGAGTATGCCAAAATGTTCGATATTTGCGTGATGGACCATTGCCAGGATACCGCCCTGTCCGAAGGAGGCGTCCTGAACGAGGGCGTTAACTCGATCCGTTTCGGCCTGCGTGGCTGGCCCAACTCGGCGGAGGACATTATCGTATCGCGAGATGTCATACTGTCCTTCTACAGCGGCGCCCACATTCATTTGCAGCACATCACTTCGGCCTATTCAGTTGATATCATCCGGAGGGCCAAACAGCGGGGCATCCGCATCACCGCCGAAGCCTCACCGCATCATATTTCATTAACTGATGGCTGCTTGAAAACCTACGATGTTAATTTCAAAATGAATCCTCCCCTCCGCACGGAGGAGGATCGCCAGGCATTAATCGGCGGATTGCTGGATGGCACCCTGGACTGCATCGCAACCGATCACGCTCCACACACAGATTATGAAAAGGATCGCGAATTCGATTACGCCCCCTTCGGGGTAATCGGGCTGGAAACAGCACTCCCGGTCTGCCTGCAAACCTTGGTGGAGGGAGGCCACTGCGACCTTTCTTTTCTCCTATCTCTTCTCACTCACAAGGCGGCCGCAATTCTGAAGTTGGACAAAGGCACACTGAGCCCTGGTTCCGATGCGGACATTACGATTTTTGATCCCGATCTGGAATGGACGGCAGATCCCGAAGAGTACCAGAGCCGTTCTGCAAATTCTCCCTGGAACGGGCAAAAACTCAAGGGCAAGGTAGTCCAGACCATAGTGGCTGGAAAGACTGTCTGGAGCCCCCTCTCTGAGGTGGCAGCAAATTGAATCACGGGCGAGTCCCCGGGCCCGGGTGGGCTTGAGAAAAGCCTCTAGCCCTAGCAGATGAATTGGCCATGAAATGAAACCTATATTTTATTGAAAGATCCCCTCCCATCCATAAGTAAATTAATTGGCTTGCTTTGAATTATTGTCATAGACAAAATTTTCTTTTCAGGAAGGAGACGGCGAGAGCCGTCTTTGGTTTTTCAAAACACATAAGGTCAACTAAAAAACAAGAATAAGCATTCACCCATAAGAAAGAAAGGACACACATGAGAAGTTTTAAAGGCCGTGATATTCTATCGCTCAAAGGATTTGAGCGTCATGAATTCTTAAGAGTATTCGAGGTATGCGACGAGCTGAGACCCCATGCAGCCAACCGCCGTAACTGCGATTTGCTGAAGGACAAAACCTTGCTGACGGCCTTTTACCAGCCGAGCACCCGCACCCGTCTGGCGACCGAAGCAGCGATGCACCGGCTGGGCGGGCATGTTCTCGGTTTTTCCGATGCCAAAATGACTCGCGCGGGAGACTTTTACATGGAATCGATAAAAGACACCGTCAACATGCTGGAATACTACGGCGACGTAATCGCAATGCGCCACTACCTGCAAGGCGCTCCCCATGAAGCGGCCAAACACGCCTCGGTCCCCGTCATCAATTGCGGCGATGGCTGGGGCGAGCACCCTACCCAGGTGCTGACCGATCTTTACACCATCTACAAGGAAAAGGGCACTCTGGACGGACTGAAAATGCTCTGTGTAGGCGACATGCGCATGCGCACCATGCACTCCATCCTCTACGCTCTTTCCCAGTTCGATATCGAGGCTTTTGTCGTCGGCCCGCCGGAAATGTCTTTACTGGATGATTTCAAAGCGGAAATTGACGAACGCAATGTGCAATACAGGGAGGTGGAAACTGCGGAAGAAGTCATCGACCAGGCAGATGTCATTTACATGGAGCCAGTGGTGCAGGCCGATTATACCAAATCCCGGGATGAATCCGGCGAAGAAAAAGGAGTAACCCCGGCAGCCTACAAGGTTACCCGGGAAATGATGCGCAATAAAGGAAAGAGCGACGCCATTATACTGCACTCCTTGCCCCGGATGGATGAACTCCCATCAGATGTGGACTCCACCCGCCACCAGCGTTACTGGGTGGAGGCCTTCAACGGCGTAGTCATGCGCATGGCCCTGCTGGCCCTGGTTCTGGGAGCGGTCGAGGGTTGAATTTAAACACAAACAAGAAAAACCAAGAGAAAGAACCAAACTAATGCAGACTTATCTTAGGGGTCGTGACATGATCACGACCCAGGAATGGACAAAAGAGGAAATCGATACCGTCATGGATGTGGCCATGGAGCTGAAAAGAAACAGGGCTCTGGGGCTGCCCCATGCCTACCTGCGGGACAAGGTGTTGACCATGCTCTTCTTTTTCTCCAGCACGCGGACACGGGCCTCCTTCGAGGCGGGCATAGCCCAGCTCGGTGGCCATGGCATGTTTTTAGCCAGCTCCGCCACCCAAATCTCCCACGGCGACACCACCAAGGAGATCGGTGAAATTCTGGGCCGCTACACCGATGGATTGGCCATCCGCCATTGCGATTGGGGAGTGGGCACGCAATATCTGCGCTGGGCAGCAGAAGCCAGCCGCGTTCCGGTTCTCAACATGCAATGCGAAACCTATCACCCTTTTCAGATTCTGGCCGACCTACAGACGATCATGGAAAAGAAGGGTGATCCACGGGGCAAAACGATTACGGTTAGCTGGGCCTATGCGGCCAGTTACCAAAAACCGATGAGCGTTCCCCAAAGCCTCATTCTACTCATGACCCGCTATGGAATGAACGTGCGGCTGGTGCACCCACCGGAGTTCAAGCTCATGCCACATATCGTGGAACAAGCCCAGGAAAACGCCCGTAAGCATCACGGCAGCCTGGAACTGATGGACGATTTTGAAGCCGGCATCAAAGGAACCGATGTCGTCTATGCGAAAAGCTGGGGCGCTATGAATACCACCACCGATGATGAGGAAGGCGCTCGGATCATCGACAAATACAAGGACTGGATCACGGACGAGCGCCGCATGGCAATGGCCGATCGGGACGCCATTTACATGCACCCTCTTCCCGCCGACAGAAACGTGGAAGTGAGCGATGGCGTCATCGACGGGCCTCAATCGGTGGTCTTCGACCAGGCGGAGAATCGCCTGCATGCGCAAAAGGCAGTTATGGCCCTGACCATGAACTAGGGAAAATTTTTGCGGGACTTGGATGGGTCGGAAATTTGCCTTCCCGAAGTATTACGGGATCGGGGCAAATATTCGATCCATTCCTTTTCCCATTAATCAATTCCAAGAAACAGGGATATTGGGAAATTCGGTATTTTTAAAGACAATCAATAAAAAAAGGAGGCAATCATGGCCAAAAAAATCGCAGTTGTGGCAATCGGTGGTAATTCGCTGATTAAGGATAAAATTCACCAAACCGTCCGGGATCAATACATCGCGGCTACAGAAACCTGCGAGCACATCGTTTCCATGATCAAGAGTGGATGGGATGTCGTCATCGGGCACGGCAACGGCCCCCAGGTTGGTTTCATGCTGCGCCGTTCGGAACTGGCGCTGCACGAACTGCACGAAGTGCCTCTGGAGGTGTGCGGGGCCAACAGCCAGGGCGCCATTGGCTATGCGCTCCAACAAAACCTCTTTAATGAATTCAAGGAATTGGGTATCGACAAAAAAGCCGTCACTGTAGTGACCCAAGTGGAGGTATCGCGGAACGATCCCGGATTTCAAGATCCTTCTAAACCGATTGGTTCGTTTATGGACGAAGAGGATGCCGAGAGGCGCCGCGAAATTGACGGATGGAACGTGGTAGAAGACGCCGGACGAGGCTGGAGGCGGGTGGTAGCTTCACCCATACCCATCCGTATCGTAGAGGTGGAGGCGATCAAGAGCCTGATCGAAAATGGGTTCGTGGTTATAGCGGCAGGAGGAGGAGGCATCCCGGTGGTGGCCGATGAGGAGGGTAATCTCGTTGGAATAGCCGCCGTCATCGATAAGGACCATGCCAGCGCGCTGTTAGCCAGGGAAATAGGGGCGGAACTCTTTATTGTCAGCACGGCGGTGGAAAAAGTGGCCCTGAACTTCGGCAAACCGAACCAGCAATGGATTGATCGCATGACCTTGGTCGAGGCCAAACAATACCTGGCGGAGGGGACCCACTTTGCCGGTGGCAGTATGGCCCCGAAAATTGAGGCGGTTATCAATTTTCTGGAAGGGGGCGGCAAAGAAGCCATCATTACCGACCCGGAAAACCTGGAACGGGCTATGAAGGGTGAGACCGGCACCCGCATCGTGCGTTAACTGGATTCATCTACCTGGCTTTTTATTTTTCAGGGAACAACTCGGCCAAAGCCAAGCGAGCCCTCTCCAACGCCTCTGGGGGCAAGGCTATTCGCTCTGCATCAAAATCTTGCGGAATGGTCGCATCGATCCCCAATTTGGCCGACATGCCTTCGACAGATGAAGGATCGAGCCGGTTGCAGAATACTTTGGGCACGACAAACATGTCGGTATCCGCCTGAAAACGGGTGGCCAGGGCAAAGAGGATATCCTCTTCGTTGTAAATATCGATATCTTCATCCACGGCGATAGCCAGCTTGAGATAGGAATCCAAACCAAAGAGGAGCATTAGGGCATGCCTGGCCTGGCCCTCCACTCTTTTTTTAAGTGAAATATAGGCATGAAAATGTGTCCCCGATTTGGGATAATTGAGGGCCTTGACATCGGGCACAACCTCCCGCAAGCGCTCGAATACATGGGCTTCCTTGGCGCAACGGCCAAGTAAAAGATGTTCGCTCGAATTGCCTGGAATGATGTCCAGATAAATGGGCTCCCGACGCCGGGTAACGGCTTTGACCATGAAAATATTGCGCGTGGAGCGGTAGGTCGAGTAACCGGTGTATTCCCCGTAGGGGCCTTCATCCTCGGTGGCATTTGCCAAAAGCTCACCCTCTATGACAATCTCGGCTGAAGCCGGAACCTCCATGTCGATGGTACGGCATTTTACCAAATCGATTGGTTTTCCGAGAAGTCCCCCCGCGATGTCCAATTCGTCCACTTCCATGGCCACCTTGGCGGCGGCCGCCAGGTAAATGGCTGGATGGGCCCCGATGACCACTGCCACCTCGAGATTTTTGCCCTTGTTTTGTGAGCGAATCAGATGATCCCAAATATGCCCCCGTGAATGCAGGCTGGCCCCGAACCGGTCCCTGCCTTTCATCTGCAGGCGCTGGAAGCTGAGATTACGCACTCCGGTGTCCGGGTCCTTGCACATTAATATACCCGAGCCGATGTAACGTCCGGCATCGGCCTGGAAATGGCGGCTGATGGGAAGGGTTTCTACATCCACCTCGTCACCGGTAAAAACCACTTCCTGCACCGGGCCAGAATCGACAATTCGGGGCGCTATCGGGTTATTCTCCGCCCGCAGCCAAGCCTGGTTGAAACCGGCAGCATCGGGCGCTCCTGCGATGCGGGCAATTCGGTCGCGGTGGGCAAAGATATTGGCCACCACCGGCATGTCGAAGCCATTTGGTTTTTCAAACCACAGCATCGGGAATTTTTGCTCTTTCTCCAGTTCGAGAGCCAAAGCCGTGGGGGTATAATCCATCTCCATGGGGTTTTTGAAGCGGAGGATCTCCTCTTCCGGCAATGAGTCGAGAAATGTTCTCAGGGAAGCCATTAATCAGTATTCCTTTATGATTCGGTTTTATCGGACCGTTCGGGACCTTGCCAGCGCTCGAACAAATCCTCGTTCAATTCTATATCCAGCAAATCGAGGGCGCGGTTGAGAGTCTGGTTGATGATGTCGTCCAGCCCTTTCGGACGGTGGTAAAAAGCTGGCACCGGCGGCATGATGATGGCTCCCAGTTCGGCCGCCCGTTTCATGTTTTCAAGGTGTCCCCGATGCAAGGGGGTTTCCCGAACAAGAAGAAGTAATTTCCGCTGATCTTTCAAAATCACATCCGCAGCCCGCAAGATCAAATTATCGCTGGTCGAATAAGCGATCCCGGAGAGAGTTCGGATTGAGCAAGGCGCAACAATCATGCCATGTGTTTTAAAAGAACCGGAGCAGATATTGGCAGCGATATCTCCAAAGGAACCCACCTCATCGGCCAGCTCTTCCACTCGTGCAATGGAATAATCGGTCTCCAACAGCACGGTGCGTTTACCGGCATTGCTCAATACCAGGTAGGTTTTCACTCCCTCCACCTCCCGCAATATTTCCAGAAGCCGAACGCCGTAAATAACGCCGCTGGCACCGGTAATGCCGATAATCAGTCGTTTAGTCATGATCCTACGCTGCCTCTTTATTAATAAATTCAGCTTCTCCTGCAAGGGAACAACAACTCGCCCTTCTTTTCATTTTTCCACTAGATCCTTCCCTGATTTTCCGGCCATCAGCAATCCGATTTCTTCGATACGATCCCTGGAAGCGCGTATTTGGCCAACGATCCGGCCTTCGAAAAAAACCAGCAAGCGGTCGCTCAGGGCGATTAATTCCTCCAGATCGGAGGAGATCAGCAAAACGGCGGCCCCGGCATCCCTTTGCGCTGCAATTTGCCGGCGCACGAACTCGGTTGCACCGATGTCGATCCCCCGTGTCGGTTCATTGACCAGAAGAAGGCGAGGTTTCCGGTGCAGCTCCCGCGCAATGACCACCTTTTGCTGGTTTCCTCCCGAAAGATTGACGATTTCATCGTCCACCCCGCCAAGGCGGACATCGTATTGACGTACAAGATCCATGGCATGACTCTTGATCATTTTGTAGCGAAGAAACCCATTCCGGGCAAAGGGAGGATGGTCGAATTCGTGCAAAACAAAGTTTTCCGCCACCGAAAAGGGGAGGACAACTCCCATGCGGTGTCGATCCTCCGGCACATGGGCGAGTCCAAGACAGCTTAATTTTCGAGGAGAAAGATTCGTCGCCACAGAACCATCAAGATGAATTTCCCCGCCCGCCACCGGCATTAACCCGGCCAAGGCCAGGGCCAACTCGCTCTGCCCATTGCCAGAGACACCGGCCACGCCGACGATTTCACCGCTTCGCACCTCCAGGGACACCTCCCTCACTGCCGGCAAATCGCGCTCATCATTGACGAAAAGATTTTTCACAGACAGGACATTCTCTCCTTTTGGCCCCTCTCTGGGTGGAGGTTCGAGGAGAACTTCACGCCCTACCATAAGCTTGGCTAACATGCGCGGGCTGGCCTTGGCGGTGACAACAGTGGCGACTTCCCGGCCATCACGCAATACCGTTACACGATCACTCACCTGCATGACCTCATCGAGCTTGTGGGTGATAAAAATAACGGTAAGACCCCGCCCGGCCATCTCCTTGAGAAAAACCAGTAACCGGTCCGTTTCCTGCGGTGTGAGTACCGCTGTGGGCTCATCGAGGATCAGAAGATCAACCCCATGATACAAGGTCTTTAAAATTTCAACCCGCTGTTGCTCACCCACGGATAAGGTATGGATTAGCGCTTTCGGATCGATTTTTAAACCAAATTCCCTGCTTAGTTTTTCAATTTTCTCCTCCACTCGGTCCATGTGCCGAAGGATTTTCCAGGGCGGGTATTGACCGAGGATGATATTTTCCGCCACGGTGAGAGTAGGAACCAGCATGAAATGCTGATGGACCATACCGATTCTCCGCTTGATGGCATCCTTGGGGGACCGCAGGTCAAGGTGTTCTCCATTGTAGATGACCTGCCCCGAGTCAGGTTGATGAAGTCCGTAAACGATGCTCATGAGGACTGTCTTACCGGCCCCGTTTTCGCCCAGCAGGCAATGGATTTCACCTTTCCTGATTTCGAGACTGACACCGCGGTTGGCCCTGACGCCGGGAAAGGTTTTTACTATTTTATCCAGTTTGAGGAGCGTTTCACTCATATCCTATCAAACGATCATTCAAAATTAAGACTTATAGGGCACTCCCAAAGCGCCGGGCGGGGCGGCTCGTCGGCGCATGGCGACAAAAACGACCAAGGTTAAAAGGTAAGGCATGGCCTGGAAAAATTGGTAGGGAATAGTGATCCCGGAAACAGCCTGCAGCCGTAATTGCAAGGCGTAAAAGAAACCGAACAAAAGCGAAACGGCAAAAGCACCCCAGGGCGACCATCGACCGATGACGACCACCGCCAGGGCAATAAAACCGCGTCCCGAGGTGATGCCTTCATTAAACTGATTGGTATGGGCCACGGTCAAATAAGCACCGCCAACGGCAGCCAGACCACAGCCGATCAAGACACTGGCATACCGGATCATACTCACTCGCAATCCCGCTGAATCAACGGTGCGTGGATGTTCCCCGGTTGACCGCACAGAAAGACCAAAGGCGGTTCGGTAAAGTATAAATGATCCCAATAGAACAACAATCGGAGTAGCGTAAACCATCAAATTTTGCTTAAACAAAATATCCCCAAAAAATCGAATGCTGCTCAAAAATGGGATTTCAAGCGGTGAGAAGGATACGTATTCCCTGGCCGTCTCCATGCGGCCTGAAAATATCGACCGGTAGAGGAAACTGGTTAATCCCAGACCGACAAGATTGAGCGCAGCGCCAACCACAATTTGATTGGCACTCAGGGAAACGGTCAAAAACGCGAACAACAGACCGCAGGCCAATCCGCTGGTAATAGCTGCCGCCAACCCCAGAACAGGGCTGCCAGTAAAAAAGGTAATGGCAAAAGCGGTGAAGGCCCCGATCAGCATAACGCCCTCAAGACCGATATTTAGCACTCCTGCGCGCTCTGAAAAAACCTCGCCCAGAGAAGTAAAAATAAACGGGGTAGCCAGTCGCCAGGTGGCCGCCAAAACCGCGGCGAGAAAAGATACTATGGCAAGCGGTTCCATAAAAAACTATTCCTTCCGACTTTCGGCAACGGTTATTCGAAACACTCCCAAAGCCGCCGCAGAGAGCAACACTACCCCCTGGATGACGGAGACCAGAACCGACGGCACCTGAGCATTCATCTGCATTACCTCGGAACCGGAACGCAAGGCTCCAAACAGGATGCCGGTAAAAATAACCCCGATCGGGTTGTTATTGGCCAAAAGGGCAACGGCAATACCGTCGAACCCGTAACCGGGCGAAATCTCCTGATAGAGCCGAAAAGTGAGACCAGCCACCTCAGTTGCGCCAGCCAATCCCGCCGCTCCGCCGCTGATGGCCATGGAGATCATAAGACCCGCACCGACGTTTATGCCAGCATACCGAGCTGCATCCGGACTTATGCCGACGGTCCGCAAGGCATAGCCGCGACTGGATTTGAAGAGCAATAGATAGGATGCCAGGGCCACTCCCATAGCGAGAAGAAAGCCAATATGCAATCGGGTGGGAAATAGAATTCGCGGAAGCCGGGCCGCATCTGCGATCTGGGCTGTTTGTGGAAATTTACCCACTTCCTCAATCATCGGTCCGGTGACAAGATAGCTGGTCGCAATGATGGCAATGAAATTGAGCATAATGGTGGTAACGATTTCGCTGGCCCCAAAACGCACCTTCAAAAAACCAGCCAAGCCACCCCAGATTGCTCCGCTTAACATCCCTGCCAATAGGACGAGGGGCACCAGGATCATGGCAGGTAAACCGGTAAAGAATATACCCGCCAGGGTGGCCGCTACGGCGCCGGCATAAAGCTGGCCCTCAGCCCCGATATTCCAGATGCCGCTACGAAAGGCCACCGCCAGGCCAGAACCAATAAGAATGAGCGGGGTCGCCTTGAGAAGTGTTTCGGCCAGGTTGTTGCGGGAACCGAAGGCGCCCTCCCACATCACCCCGTAGGCATACCAGGGTGAGTAGCCGGCGGCGTAAAGCAGGATTGCTCCCACTAGCAAAGCAGCGGCCAATGCCGCGACGGGTGGAGCCATCTTGCGACCCAGAGTGAATAGATAGCGCGGTGAAAAGGAAATTTTTTTCAAATCGGACCGACGAGACGGCGGTTTCTGGGCAATTTCCGGCTCCACGGTTTCCATGGGCTCCTCAATTACCGGATCGGCGACAATGTGTTGATTTTACTGTCGATGATTCCCTGCCGGGCCGTCTCCACCGATTCCTGAACATCCACGGGCACCCTACCCTCCACAAATTTTACCCAGATGACATCCTCGTCTTTTAACCCGAACTCGACATTGGTTTGAATATCGAAATTACCGTCCTTGACCATCCGGGCAAGATTCACCAGGCCCTGACCATAATCGTTAAAATAATTGCCGATCATATTGTTGGGCGCTTGGGAGGTGTAGTCGTTGTAAATTCCGAAGGACCAATAACCGGGGCCGGTTTCATTGAGCGCCTGGTAAACTCCCGAGCCGGCCGCGTCGGCGTCGGGGATGATGAAGTCGGCGCCTTCGGCAATCATGCTGAAAGCGGCTTCCTTGGCTGCGGCGGCATCGGTCCAACTGCCCAGATAAGTGGTGCTGATGGGGAAATCGGGATCGATACTGCGGACCCCGTTGGTGAAACCGATGAATGCATTGGTAATGGGAGGAATTTCCACTCCCCCGACCAAGCCGGCTGCTTTGCCCATCAAGGCTGCCACGACGCCCATCAAGTAAAAGGCTTCACTGGAATCCGAATCCACTCCAATGACATTTCCCTCGCGGATTTTACTGCTGGATATAAAAAAATAGGTATTGGGAAAATCCTTGGCCACAGTGAGGGCGGCATCCTGAAACTCGAAACCGTGTCCCAGGACCATTTGATAACCCTGGCTGGCATAATCGCGAAAAGCCCGCTCGAAAAGGGCTGGTGATTGCTCCACCTCGACATAGCTGATCTGCGCCCCGAGTTCCTTTTCAATTTTGAGCAGGGCTTCGTAGGCGATCTGCGTCCAGCCTTGTCCGTTGACCGGACCTGGACTAAGGAGACCCACTTTGAAAACTCCTGCGTTTATTTCCTTTTCGGAACCGCCGGAACAACCCCCGGCCAATACAAGCAAGAGAAATGATCCGAGTAAAGTTGATGTAAGTTGCCAGATTTTACTTTTCACAATTCCGAATGGTGAACGATTTTCATGCACTTGCAGGTTCTTCCACCGGAATCTTGCAAAGTCGCGCAATGGTGCCCCCGATCATTTCATAAACCTCGTCTTCCGTCGCTCCCACCCCAAGCGGGGGGGGCAGGTGCAGATTGATCACCTGGCGCATCTGGTGCCCCATGGATTGCGGGGCACAGTCGCTTTCAAAAATGATTTTACCCGCCCCTACCGCGTAATACATTTCGCATAAATCCAAGGGCTGCACCCAGCTGGTGCCTAGATACACATTGTCGTTGTGCCTTGCCACGATTGTTGCCGCAAGAGCGTAACTGGTTTCGTTATTGGCCCCCGAGTGGGCGATAATGATGGGGACATCGGGGAACTCGCGGGCAATCGGGTCAATCGAGGCCGGATTGGAGTGAGGCGGCTCCCCCATGTGGATCATGACCGGCACTCCCAACTGGCGGGCCTTCTCAAAGAGAGGGAAAACCAGCTTGGTCGTTTCCCGTCCCGGATAGGGATTGCCCATTGGCAACAGGAAATTGTGCATCGTCGGGTGTAGTTTGAGCATAACCAGATTGGAGTCCTCGACCCACTGGTCCACCTGATTCAACTCTTCAACACTCCAGATCCGGGGATTGTAAACGGCGTTTAAATAAAGGCGATTGGAGTGCTGTTGCACGCATTCGCGGGCATATTGATGAGCTTCGGCCATGGTGAAATCGCCAAGGGCCGTAATCCCGAGCGAACCCATGGTGACGGCCTTGTTGACATGGCGAGTCTCCCCCATGACATCGTAATCCCGGTCCATGGTGGCGATAAGGTCGTCTCCAGTGAAACGCGGCCCCCAGCCCCAGACGGGCTCCCGGTGGTTGATGATGTGATTGTGTGAATCTATGATAATACGAGACATAATATTTTTTCCTACTGAGCTTGGGCAATTTTGGAATCGGTTTTCCGCATGAGTCCGGCCAGGTTTCCACCAAGGACCTTGCGAGTGTCGTCGAAAGAGAGGCTCATCCCAATGGGCGGCGCCAGGGTAAGGGATTCCTCAACGGTCATGATTTGTTGGGTTGGCTCCATCGGGGGGCAGTTGCTGCCGAAGAATATCCGCCCTGGACCAAGGGAGTGAACGCTCTCGATGAGCATGTGGCATTGGGTGAAACTTGTTTCCATCATCACATTGGGGTGATCCTGGGCGACGAGCAAGGATTCCAGAGTGTAAACCACACCCTGAGTCCCCATGTGAGCGATGATCATGGTTACATCGGGGAATTCTCCGGCCACAAAATCTGCCGTCGCGGGCAATCCGTAAGGTGGCTCGCCGGTATGCAGAAGCACCGGCAAATCCCACTTGCGGGCGAACTCGAAGACCGGGTAAAGCAACTGCTTCGACCCTTCGCTTTCGCTGGGAGTCGAAATTGGGAGCCAGTATTTATGAAATGAAGGATGGATGTAAAGCATGCGGAAATTGTCCTCCCTGACCATCGACTCCAATTGGCTGACCACATCCTCATTCCATAATCGGGCGTGTATAATGGCCCCTCCGATCAAACGGTCAGGATGCTTGCGCACACTCTCAAGCACATATTCATGCTGCTGGCTGAATGAGAGTCCAGAGGTAGGGACGGTCTCCCCAAGAGCGGGAAAAACGATCGCTTGGTCGATTCGGGCTGGTTCCCCGAGCACTTTTCGCGGAGCATCCATTTGCGCGATCAGGTCCTCGGCTAAAAACCGGGGTCCCCATCCAACAACGTCATCTGCTCCTCTGCTGATATGGGTAAGGCAATCAATAATAGGTGGTTTCATAAATTTTTTCAGTCTTTTTGTATTCGGTTCGATAGGGTGTTGATGGTTTTAAACTTCTGCTAAGGCTTTGAGAAATTTTTCAGGAGTGATCGGCAATTTCCTCATTCGAACCCCGGTCGCATCGTAAACGGCATTGCCTATTGCCGGGCCGATCGGGATTATGGGGTCTTCCCCAATGCCCTTAGCCCCGAAAGGCCCGCCCGGGTCGGGAAATTCTTCCAGGATGATGGTTTTAATTTTTGGCATGTCGAGGGCCAGGGGCATCTTGTAATCAACAAAGCTGGGGTTTAGGGGGCGACCCGTTTTCTTGTCGATAATAAAATCCTCTGTCAAGGAGTGACCGATTCCCTGCTGCACACCGCCCTCGATCTGGCCCGCTACCGCATTGGGATTAATGGCTTTGCCTATTTCGTGAACTGCCACTACCTGCAATACCCTAACCTGCCCGGTTTCGATGTCCACTTCCACCTCGGCAAAATGAGCCCCGAAAGAATAGGCCACGGTGGGTTCGTTATTTCCCTGGCCGATGACAGTCCGGGGCGGGCGCCCGCCTTCACCGGCAACCAGGTCTTTCAAGGAAATTTCCAGATTGGGCGATTTCTTGACAAAAACCCTACCGCTGCCCAGGGCCAGTTCTTCCCAACGGGTATTCAACGGTTTGGAAGCTAACTCGAGTAGCTGGCGCTTGAGATGATTAGCTGCCTTTAGGACGGCGCCGCCGCCAACAAAGGTAGTACGGCTGGCATAGGCCCCAATATCGAAGGGAGCAATATCGGTGTCACCATCGATTACGCTGATATCCTTGAGCGGGATGCCCAAAGTTTCGGCCGTAATCTGGGCCGCCATGGTGCGGGTGCCGGTTCCCAGATCGGCCATTCCTATCAAGAGATTTACGGTACCGTCCTCATTCATTTTAACAATCGCATTGGACTGCTCATTGATGTCCGGGTAAGCCCCGCTGCTGTGCATCTCTGTGGCCACACCCCATCCTCGTTTGAGAAATTTCTCCTTCGGCTGTTCGACTTTTTTACGTTCGTACCAATTCGTCTCCTCAGCACCCCTTTTCAGACAGGCGGCCAGCCCGTCACCCAGAATTTTATGCTCAGACGGGCTTAAATCACCATCGCCGACAATGTTCTTGAGCCTGAAATCGAGCGGGTCTTCACCTCGGGCAACCGCCATTTCATCAATCTGGGTTTCCAGGGCAAAAAAAGCCTGCACAGCGCCGAAACCCCGATAGGCGCCGGCAATGGGATTATTGGTGTAAACGGCGATCCCTTCAATTTTGAGATTTTCCTCGCAGCGGTAGAGGGAGGCGATATCGAGGCAACCAACGGCCGTAATGCCCAGACCATGGGAAGCGTAGCCGCCAGTATTGGATTTATAGCGGACTTCCCGGGCGGTCAATGTGCCATCTTTGGCCAACCCTTGTTTCAGGTAAATCTTCGTTGGATGCCGGGAGCGGCCACCCAGGAAACTCTCCTTGCGAGTGTATTCCATCTTAACCGGCCGGTGAGTCTCACGAGCCAGCAGGGCGCAAACGAATTCATGCTGGTAGAGATCCTGCTTGGCCCCGAAACCGCCCCCCATGTGCTCGACGATGACCCGCACATCGTGGGCCGGAATGTCGAGCACCTGGCTAAGTATTCCACGAACCATAAATGCGCATTGGGTGGAACTCCAGATGGTCAGCTTGCCGCCACGGTCGAAACGGCAGAGGCAGGCATTGGGCTCCATGTAGCAGGGGACTGGCCGACCAGTCTCGTAGTGGCCTTCAAATATCGCATCCGCATTCGCGAAGCCCTTATCGACATCGCCTCGTTCGATGATAAAGGGAGGACCGACCAGGTTTCCCTCCGTTCCATGAATACTGGGGGCACCAGGTTTCTGGGCTTCCTCAACATCGAATACTGGCGGCAAGGGCTCATATTCTACTGCCAGCAAATGCAGGGCTTCCTCCGCAATCTCTTCAGTGGTGGCAGCAACAGCCGCAATGCCATCGCCAAAGTAGCGGGCTTTTTCGGCCAATACATATTGATCGGCCACCAGTTGCCCGACTCGCGGAGCCGGCGCTCCGGGATGAAGCACGTGGGGCACATCGGCATGGGTGATCACCGCCTTGACTCCCTCCAGGGCCAACGCCTTGTTTTTGTTGATGTGCACAATCCTGGCATGAGCCTGCTCACTGCGCAGAATTTTTCCATAAAGCATGCCCGGCAAGGAATAATCGGCAGCATAAAGGGCGGAGCCGGTGACCTTTTCGACGCCGTCGATCCTTGGCGGGCTGGTGTTCACCACAGAAAGACCGTCGCCGGGAGATTGGTCAACCGCCGGAGCAGAGGGATAAGGTTCCAATACGGTTGGCGGGGTCATCTAACTGCCTCCCCCGCCGCAGTTGTCATCATGGCGTCAATGATTTTAGTGTAGCCCGTGCAGCGGCAAAGGTTGCCGGCAATAGCAAACCGCGCTTCTTCTTCGGTGGGATTCGGCGTTTCGTCAAAGAGAGCTTTGGCCGCCATAAGAATACCCGGAGTACAAAATCCGCATTGAGCGCCCCCTTGCTGGAGAATGCTCTCCTGCAAGGGATGCAAAGGGGCGCCTGGTGCGGTTTCTGCTGCCAGTCCTTCGATTGTTGTGATCTCCGATCCATCAGCCTCAACTCCTAGAATGAGGCAAGAATTCACCGGTTTCCCATCCATGATAACGGTGCAGGCACCGCAATCGCCGACGTCGCAACCTTTTTTGGAACCGGTTAGCTCCGCTTCGTTGCGCAATACGTCGAGCAGACTGCGAAATGGCTCAATAGCCAATTCGCGCTGTTCTCCGTTAATGGTGGTAGATACGATGCATTTCATGATGGATCGTTCAATCAATCAGTCTGGTAGGTTGAAATTTTATTGTACGGAGAACCATTTTTAGCCGCCTCAATGGCCAGGCGGAGTCCTCTCAGGGTGAGCACACGCACCATTTCGCGCCGGTAGCCCGCGCTTCCCCGGACGTCGGAGATGGGCCGGCACTGGTCTCGGGCGGCAAGGGCGGCTTTTTCCAAAATTTCTTCAATCAATTCACTGCCCTGCAATAAATCCTCTGCATCGGTTGCCCTAATAGGAGTAGGAGCCACCGCGGCCAAAACGATGCGCACCTCCCGGCAATGATTCCCATCGAGAGTCAGAGAAATTGCCACTCCAACAGTGGCCAGCTCCATAGCGGCTCTTCTGCCCAGTTTGAGGTAAATCTTTCCGGTCTTCGGCGGTGGGCTGGGAACAGAGATTTCGGATAGAATTTCACCTTCCGTGAGGACTGTCTTTCCCGGCCCGGTAAAGAAATTTTCCAAAGGCATGGTTCGCTCCCCTGCCGGGCCGAAGGTGTGAATCGTGGCATTGTCGGCGATCAAGGGAGGCAGAGTGTCGGCCGATGGCGAGGCCCGGCAGATGTTTCCTGCCACCGTGGCCCGGTTGCGTACCTGAATCGACCCCAATTCCCGGGCCGCCTGGTAGAGGCCGGCGTATTTTTCCTTCACAATGCTAGAGGTCTCCACCTCCCGCACAGTGGCCAGAGACCCAATTTTTAGCCCATTTTCGGGGTCATAAGTCAAATGGTTGAGGCCAGGAATTTTCTTGATATTGATTACCTGGTCCGGCAACCGAATGCGCTCCTTGATTTCCACCAGTAAATCGGTTCCTCCCGCCAGGATGCTGGCTTGGCCGTTGAATCGCTCGAGCAAGGCGACTGCTTCGGGCAAAGATTCCGGTTCAAAGTATTCAAAAGGCCTCATGTCTTGGTCCAGGTTGCCTTCACGCCCTTGAAAATACCCTCCAGATGCTCTTTCATGGCTTTTTTGGCGGCTTCGCTGTCTCCTGTTTCCATCGCTTTGATAATCAATCGATGGCTGGCGATTCTCTCGGAAAGCAATTCCGGCATCTCTGCCCCGATATGCCGCATCTCACGTAAAAGATCGACAATCCCGTCCATGAGATTGACCAGAATATCGTTGCCGGTGGCAACCAGGATTTGACGGTGAAATTCCAGGTCGGCTACGATCATTCCTTCGGTGTCACTCCGGGCGCTGCAAATTTCCACTTTTTCATTGAACCGGCGCAAAGTCTCTATTTGTTCCGTCGTGGCACACAGAGCCGCCCGCCCTGTTGCCTCCACTTCGATAATCAGCCGAAGGTCGAAAAGTTTTTCCTGAATGGCCGTGTCGGTCAGGAAATTGGACATCAATGCGGATTGCAGGATCTCTCCGCTCGGATTCTTGATGAAAGTGCCCTGGCCTTGCCGCGACTCCAACAGCCCTACAGATTCCAACCGGCGAATAGCCTCTCTTACGGAAGTCCGCCCAACCTGTAATTCACGGGCCAAGATCCGCTCCCCCGGCAGCTTATCGCCGGAAGCATAACAACCGGAACGAATTCGATCCGCTATGGAATCAAAAGTTTCCTGGGCGATGGAGGATTTTTTCCGCGTATAAATCATTGATCATTTCCGGGGTAGAAAACAGGCTCATAAGCAACTGGTCCTACCGGTCAGACCAGTTAAGATCGAGCAATCTGAAACCCTTGTCAACATACTAATCATAAAATAAATTTCCTTTCAAATCAGATGGAAAAATACTCTAAAACTTCGCCCAAAGGTTTCGTGTTGAGAATATGCTCCGACGTCAGCCAGCCTTTGCGGGCGGCATTCACGCCTGACAAGTAGTAGTGGAGCCCTTCGGTGGTGTGGGCGTCGGGATTGATGGCGCAAAGCAGGCCTTTCTCGGCGGCGCTTCGCCATAAACGCCAATCCATGTCCAAGCGGCTGGGATTGGCATTCAGTTCGATAATATTGCCATTGTCCACAGCAGCATCG
>JAJFLV010000235.1 GCA_021772535.1 Opitutales bacterium
AGAAGGGACCGATTCATTAACCCATCCTCATCGGGAAACAGGCGAATGGCGGGAATCTTTTGGCTGAGCCAGCGGACGTCCTCCGGGCCATCGTCTCTTTCAATTCCGATAAAGGCCAACAGTCCGTGCCCGATGGTCCCGACCACTTCGCCCTCCACCCTGACTGAGGCTTCGGAAACCCTTTGCAGGACGGCTCTCATGGCGAAACAATTTCGCGGTCGAGCAGAACAAGGGCAATGGCAAGACAAAGAAGAATGGCTCCCGCCAGCCGCCGCAGCATGATATCGCGACCGACATTCTTTTCCGTATTGCCGATAAGAGGCCCGATCATCCAAACCAGCAGGACGGTCCATAGACCCCTCGAACCATAGATAATGTTAATGGCGGTGGCTTTGCCGTAATTGCTGAAGCAATAGGCCAGCGCCAACCATTGCAGGCTCAGTAAAATGGTGCCGCTGGCCACCCAGGCCCAGCTTCCGGCCGGGACGGCGCGCAGAGGAGCATGAAATAAGGGTATCAGAAACAGCGACTCCAAGGCCATCAGCCCGGATGATATTACAACATAGCGAAAAAAACCGAAATCGGCCGACCACCGCTGAATGAGGACGTCACCCATCCCGAAGCAGGCGGCTCCGGCTATGGCGGCCAGAAGGGCATAAGCATTGCGTTTTTTAAAGACAACTCCCGACCCCCCAAGCAAATAGACAGCCAAAAAGGTCAGCCCGGCCCCGGCCCACCAGGATCCCCTCACTTTTTCCGTTACCAAATAAAAAGAGAATAAGGCCACGAAGAGGACCTTGGCGCCGGCCACGGGGGTTACCACGCTGACTTCTCCAATCTTCAATGAAAGAAAAGTGAAGACCAGCCCGCCCATGGCCACAAAGCTGGTGATTATGGGCCAGTGAATACGTTCCCAGGGAAAAGACCCCTCGACAAAAAACCACAAGGGCAAGATAAGAAAAAAAGTTACCCAGTTGGAGACAAACAAGACTCGTGTAAGGCCGATCCCGCCATCCATGCCGCGCTTGAGGAGCATTGTGGCAAAAGCGGACACAATCGCGCAGATAAACGGCACGACAAAATAGATGGGTAAATTCATGGGAAATCGGACCCTTCCCCGGAATGAAATTCGGATCAGGCATTGACCGGCCCCAATGGAGTCATTTGCGGAGAGCTCTGGCAAGCGCCGTTTCCAGGGATTGGCACTGGAAAGTGTAACCGTTGGCTAAAAGAACAGTCGGCGCTACGCGGCAATCGGCAAGAAGGGTTTCCCGGGCCATTTGACCGAAAATAAGGGAAAATGCAAGCGAAGGGGCTGGAAGCAAAGCCGGTCTCTTCAATACCCTTCCCAGAGTTCGAGAAAACTCATGGTTGGAAACCGGTTGCGGGGCAACAACGTTGATTGGCCCGGAATAACGCTCATCAGCAAGACAGGCGGATATCACCCCAAGCACATCATCCAGGGCAATCCAGCTCATCATTTGCCTGCCGGAACCGACCGGGCCGCCCAGGCCCAGTTTGAAAATCGGTAGCATTTTGCCCAAAGCGCCCCCCCCGGCGCCAAGGACCACCCCCAATCGTAAATGAACTACCCTGGTCCCCTTTTCTTTCAGGCCAATCGATGCACCCTCCCACTTTTGGCAAACCGAGGCCAGGAATCCATGACCGGGTGGCCCGGCTTCATCATAGGTTTCGCCGGTTCCATAGGGATAATACCCAACCGCCGAAGCGGAAATGAAAACCTTCGGAGGTGGCGACAATTCCCCTAATTTTTGGCATAGAAGCTCTGTGCCCTTGACCCGGCTGTCCAATATGCGGCGCTTCCGGGAAGCGGTCCAGCGTCCCGAGGCGATATTCTCACCCGCCAGGTGGATGACAGCGTCGATCGACTCCCGAGCGTTTAGACTAAGCTGCCCTTGTAAGGGAGCCCATGCGATATCTCCTGGTCCGCGAGGGTTGCGAGTTAGAGAAATCACCTGATGCCCATCCCCCTGCAAATGGGGAATGAGGGATCGGCCAACCAGTCCCGTCGATCCGGATACCAAGATTTTCATGAGAATCAAAAAAGAGTCAGCCAGTGAGTCTTTGATTGGCCAAACGAAAATTTCCAGCAAAAAACCGCCAACCGAAGTTGGCGGTTTGTATTACTACTACTACCTATTTCTGTAGGGGGACAGAAATTTTTCGAAATAGTCCAATTAAAAAAAATTCATTAACAACTCGAACAAAATTATTATCAGTTTAAGAAATTGTCAATGGTCGATTGTTCATTAAAAAGAAAAATTAATTAACGCTTCAAAAGCAGCGGTAGAAGGACTTTGATAAATCATTCAGGTGGAAGAGGATCGGTTGCGATAAAAAAACCGCCATTGCCCGGACGTGGAACGATTTGGGCGCGGACGGCAAAGACTTCTTCAATGATTTCCGGACGCAGGGCCAGAGCGGGGGGTCCGTGTTGAAAAACCCGGCCCCGGTGCAGGACAAATACTTCATCGGCATAGGAAGCTGCCAAATTTAGATCGTGTAAAACCACCATTACGGCAGCCCCCTTCGAAGCAAAATCGCGAGCCGTCCGCAAAGCGGTATGTTGGTGGGACAAATCGAGATTGGCAGTCGGTTCATCGAGCATTAAAAGGCATCCTGGGTCGGACTCGAACTCCCAGATCTGGGCGAAAACCCGTGCCATTTGAACGCGCTGCTTTTCGCCTCCGGAAAGAGTGGTGAAGAGCCGCTCGGCCATTGCCTCCATATCCATCAACCGAAGCGCTTTTTGGGCGATATCGTGATCCTGAGCGGTTTCACCTTTACACAAATGAGGCAAACGGCCAAGAAGGGCGACCTCCAGCACAGTGAAAGGAAAAGTTAAACGATTTTCCTGCGATAGCGCTCCTCGGAACCGTGAAATCTCCGATGCCGGCCAGTCTTCGAGGAGGCGCCCACCAGTTTCGATGCTGCCATTGCCGGGTCTCAATTCCCCCGTCAGGATGCGAAAAAGAGTGGTCTTGCCGGCTCCATTGGGACCCGTCAATGCGGTTACTTTCCCCTTGGCCAGATCAAGGGAAACATTGTCCAGAATCGTATGCCCATTGAAGGCGCAGGAAATATTTTCGGCTTTCAGCATATTAATTCAGGCCCAAATGGTCTGGCGGGTATAATAAAGCAGTCCGATAAAAAATGGCGCTCCGAAGATGGCCGTGACGACTCCAATGGGCAATTCGGCCGGGGCGAAAGCAGCACGCGCAAAGAGATCGGCGGAGACCAGCAATATGGCCCCCAGCAGGGCCGATGCGGGGAGAACGAATCGATGGTCCGGCCCGACAATAGAGCGCACCATATGGGGAACAACCAAGCCGACAAAACTGATGATGCCACAGGCCGCAACAGTAGCCCCTACAATTGCCGCGCATAAAAAAACGATCCATTTTTTAAGGCGCGCGACATCGACTCCCAGGTAGTAAGCATCTGCTTCTCCCAGCAAAAAGGCGTTCAGCGGGCGGGCAAAAATGGGGAAAATCAAAAGAGGTGGCAGAACCAAAAGGACAACCGGAAGAAGGTTGCTCCAGGAAGCCGCGCTGAGACTGCCCAGCGACCAAAAGGTAAAGTCCCGCAATTGGGTGTTGTCGGATAAAAAAAGGAGCGATCCGATGAGGGCCGAGGCCAGGGCGTTGACGGCAATCCCCGCCAGGAGCATGGTGGCCACAAGGGTGCGCCCCTCCACCTTTGATATTTGGTAAACGCAAAAGGTTGTCCCCACTCCACAGACAAAGGCGGCCAAGGGCAAAAAGATTTCTCGCAGCCAGGGTGAACCGCCAAAGGTCGAACCGCCCAGCAGGACGATTGCCCCAACGGCTCCTATGGCCGCCCCGGCAGAGACCCCGATGAGAGAGGGATCCGCCAGGGGATTGCGGAACAATCCCTGCATCCCAGCGCCGGCCAGAGCGAGAGCGGCACCCACCAATACGGCCAGAAGCACCCTCGGTAGTCGAATGGACCAAAGCACCGTCCAAACGGTTTCTGCCGTGTAGGGAGAAAAAACCTCCGCATCAATGTCTTGACCAGCCTGCCAGCCAAGTAGGGAAATGACCTGGGAAAAACTGATCCCGATGGGTCCTGTGCCCAAAGAAACCAGGGCCGCCAAGAGGAGGATAAGGACCAGGATGACCAGGCAAATCCGCCTGGTTCTGGAGCTATGGCAAAGGCTCATAACAAAAACCCCGTTTGCCGATTGCCGGACAACGGGGATGCGAATGCAAACGGTATGGAGGGGTTACCTTCTTTTTCGTGGGCCAAAACTGCGTATGGGGGCATTCCTGTTTATTTTGGCATTGCGCAGGCGATAGACAATACGGGCTCGGTCCAGATCATAAGGACTCATTTCCATTTTAACCGTATCGCCGACTGTGATCTTGATAAAGTTTTTTCTCAGTTTGCCCGAAATGTGGGCCAGCACCTGGTGGCCATTGGTGTCAGGCAGTTCCACACGAAACATTGTTCCGGGTAGAACCGTCACGATTTTTCCTTCGACCTCTATTGAGTCTTGATTTGCCATGTATTCCTGTAATGTTCCCACCGGATTCGCCGCCATGGGAAAAATAATTTATATAAGATGCACTCAGAGCTTATTTTATGTAACTAAGCAAGTAAGAAACCGCCCCCATAGTAGATTTCTTCACTATTGAGCACAGGGTTGAAAGTGGAAACCAACGGAAATCATCATCCTTTGCAGGATTGCCCATTCCAGAAAACTCATCCTTCCCAGTTAAAAAGGGACGATCTTTTTTTCATGAAACTTGCCTATAACCAGGCTATCGACGCCTGGCGCGAGGACGAGGCGCCCATCGGCGCCGTCATTGAAAATGGAGGCGAGGTCATCGCCAAAGCCCACAACCGGATCGAAGCGACGGGAGATCCCACCGCCCATGCCGAAATGCAGGCCCTAACCCAGGCCAGCCATCACATCGGTGATTGGCGGCTGAACGGGTCCACCATCTATGTGACCAAAGAACCATGTCCGATGTGTTCCGGGGCGCTCCTCATGGCGCGTGTCTCGCGGGTGGTTTATGCCGTGGCCGACCCCAAAATGGGATGCCTGGGCGGGGCCGTCGATTTGAACGCCCTACCCGACATCAATCACCATTTCACCATTACCAGCGGGGTGTTCGAGGCCGAATGCAGGGAGATCATCAAAGCCTTTTTCGAAAAAAAGCGAAAAACCAAAGGGCAAAGGTTTGACGAATAATCCAATGTTCTTTTTAATTTTTCTCCTTCCTGACAACTTTTACTGATGCTGGATTATTGACCTAAAAAATTAACATAAAGGAATACTATGGCCTACGAACTCCCGAGTCTTGACTACGCTTACGACGCGCTCGAACCGCATATCGACGCGCGAACGATGGAAATCCATCACAGCAAGCACCATAATACATACATTACCAACCTCAACAATGCTATCGCCGGGGCCGGTTACGACGCCCCCGACTGCGTTTGCAGTCTGGTCGGCAATCTCGACTCCGTCCCGGAAGGTATTCGCATGGCGGTGCGTAACAATGGTGGCGGCCACTGCAACCATTCCTTTTTCTGGCAAATCATGTCTCCCAGCGGAGGCGGAGCGCCCAGCGGAAACCTGGCGGCGGCTATCGATGCCGAATTGGGCGGGTTGGACAAATTCAAGGCTGATTTCGCTACCGCCGGAGCCACCCGCTTCGGCAGCGGCTGGGCCTGGCTGTATGTGGATGGCAGTGGCAACCTGCAAGTAGGTTCCACCCCTAACCAGGACACCCCGGTCATGGACGGCAACAAACCGGTCGTCGGGCTCGATGTATGGGAACACGCCTACTACCTCAAATACCAGAACCTTCGGCCCAAATACATCGAAGCCTTCTGGAACGTGGTTAACTGGGAAAAAGCCGAAGCCAACTACAATGCCGCCAAAGGCTGATCTTTATCCAATTTTTCAATCCAAACGCAAAAGCCGTCCGGAACACCACCGGGCGGCTTTTTGTTTCTCCCTATGTTCTGGAGACTCGCGGTCAATATCTCCCAAATTCGTGACACGCGCGGACCATTGCGACGAAATTCTGCGGATTGCACGAGGAATGGATGCTGTTGGATGACGTAAGGATGTAGCCGCCGCCAGGTGCAGCATCCGAAATTGCCTGCCGTACCGCCGTGCGCACTTCGTCGGGCTTGCCGAGCGGCAGCAGACGTGCGCAGTCAATGTTGCCTGTAAGGCAGACCTTGTGCCCAACGAGTTGTTTGACACGCTTGAGTTCCATTCCCGCAACCGGCTCTATCGGATTGATTCCATCGGGCCCGGCCGAGACAATCATATCGAGTAGCAGGTAGAGGTCGCCGTCGGAGTGCTTGATACAGAGCGCCCCTTCTTCGTGGATCATGGAGATCATTTTCGTCAGGTGCGGAAGGATAAATTGTCTGAAGTGCTCCGGACTCATCAATGGGCCATTGTTTCCAGCGTAATCGTCACCCAGGATGATGACCTCCGCACCGGCCCGGATCGCGCGACGGACGACCTCCATGTTGGCGCGCAAAACCTTTTGCATCGTCAATTCGACCAAGTCCGGTTCGGCCAACAGATTCATCAATATGTTGTCCAGGCCCATTAGATAAGCCGACCACATGAATGCGGCACGATGGTGAAAGCAGATGGCTCGTTTGCCTTTGTAACGCGCGACGAGATCCGGCAGTTTGCCGAGACGATGCGGTGCGG
>JAJFLV010000236.1 GCA_021772535.1 Opitutales bacterium
GTATCGTATTATAAATAACGCCAACCCAGGAGTTTCCAATAGTTGAGAAACCAAAGGAAAAATCCTTCCGTTAAGGTAATCAGCATTATGACAAAAATTCCTGCGATGGATAATACGCCAACCTGTACTTCATTTATAATAAAATGTATCAAAGTTAAAACCCAAATACCGGCTCCGAGAATCGGAAAAAATAAGGTTACACCTACTGAAGCCGGTACATCTTCAGTCACTTTGTAACCGCCTAAGGAAGTCAGGAGAGTCATCAATCCCATAAATCCCAGGTTGGCGCCACACATGGCCATTAAACCCCAACAGGTAACGGACGGTAAAATTGATGTTTTAATAAACAAATTTGTTATAATTAAAATAAAGCCAAGCGAATTTAGAGTTACGCAAGCCAAGGCATAACTTGTATGGGCCTTGCGGGATTCGAAGGGGGAGATTTTTTCAAAACGATCACGCCCTCCCATATAAAGTCCAGTAATGCGATTCGCTTTATCACGAATAAATCCAATCCGTTTTTGATCCTCCTTACCCCCCCAAATGTTCTCGTCCAAAGATTCATATCTTTCTCCTGAAATCGCCAGGAGCTTTCCGCTGGTATCGGTATTTACATTCAACTCCTCTCCCTCCTTTCCGAGAAAGGCCGAGCTTTTGCCAAAGTGGTGGTGCGGATACCAGGAGTGCCGGTAAATCCCCCGGTAATCTCGAAAATTCTTTGCCGTTTGAGTTGGTAAGGTTTTATTAACCTGTTTAGGATTCGTTAGAGTTGTAAATGCGAAGGTGCTGAAATTATCGAGAAATTGGCGAAGAACTTTTTTATCGGTGTTGTAATAGAAAACAATTCCCATCCCTGCCTCGGGAAAGATATAAAAGCCGGTGCGATGACCCGGCATATGCCCGGTATGCCAGGCCACACGCTGACCATGGATTTCATCAAGCCAGAAACTGAGTCCCATGCCAGGCACACCGGGAACCGGGGAAAATTGTTCCTCCAGCAGCGCCTCCGGGCTCTCCAGAACAGGTGATGGTTTTCCGGGATTTAAAAATAACTGCATTAATAAGCCAAGTTCTCGTGGTGTTGCCACCAGGGAGGAGGCTGGGTAGGGTTTCCAGTGACGGAGTGGCATTTGCCGGTGTCGATCAAAGATCCAGTTGTATCCCGCGGCCAGATTTCGCTCTGTCTCGGCATCAAGGATGAAGGTGGCTTCATTCATTCCTAGCGGTTTAAAAATTTTTTCACCTGCATAAGCGGCAAAATTCATCCCCGTCAATTTCTCCACTGCCAGACCGGCCAGAGAAATTCCGAAATTCGAATAAGTAACAGTCTCGCCTGCTTCCGCCACCGGTGGCGGTAAGGATGTTTGCAAATAGCCGGACAAATCGACTATTTCCGCGGCCTGTGGTGTCGATTGCCGGGCAAAACGCTCTCCGATTCCCGCTCGATGGGTGAGCAGGTCGCATATCGTAACCTGTCCGTAATTATAGGGAAGCTCCCAGTCCAGCAAACCGCCAATCCGGGTTGCCAGACTTAATTTTCCGGATTCGACCAATTGCTGCACCGCAATCGCCGTGACAACCTTGGAGATGGAACCGGCCCGAATCGGAGTATCCAGTTGAAGATGGACGGCTGGCTCGACTCTGGCCAAACCCCAGCATTTCTCAAAGAGAGGTTGGTCCTCTCCAGAAACCAAGAGAACCGCAACACCAGGCGCATGATGATCCTCCAGAATCGAGGCTGCCTCTTTTTGCAGGAATTCTTCCCATTCTTCCGGGGACCGCTTTCCCACGATATTCGTTTTCCGAGCTTCCACGGCAATCTATCACGACAAATATCCCGGCAAGAGCAACCAATTCCGACGCATTCAGAGGGAACAGATTAGTCTTAACCTATCCGATCGATTTCAAACAATTTCGCCGAAATTATCCCCCCATCAGGCGATATCCGTTTCTTTCGTAAAGCCCATGTTTAGTTCATACACTCCTGCGTCGAGACGACTCTGGATGGGGTACCCGCATTTGTGA
Organism: Opitutales bacterium; assembly: GCA_021772535.1. Classification (GTDB taxonomy): domain Bacteria; phylum Verrucomicrobiota; class Verrucomicrobiia; order Opitutales; family UBA2987; genus JAJFLU01. The sequence continues at coordinate 2,026 of JAJFLV010000236.1, forward strand.
AAAACCCGCAGCATACTGTGATTGTCGGCCAGAACACTCGCCGTAAATCCGGCGATTCCGCTGCGGCGTGCGACTTCGATCAGCGATTCAAGAAGTTGTATTCCGATACCCTTTCCCTGCCAGTCGTCCCGGACAAGAAAGGCCGCTTCAGCCCGATTGGTTCTTGAATCGTTGCGATAATGGGCAATGGCAATCATCTCAGCGTTTTCGGTTTTATCGTTGAGAACGACAAAAACCATATCCTGCTCATAATCGACCCGCAGGAGCTCTTGCAGCTTTTTATGCGGCATGGTTTTAATCATTTGGAAAAATCGATAATGCACGGATTCGGCGGACAGTTTGTAAAACATGTCTCTGACTAAAGACTCATCAGTTAGTTTAAGTGGCCGCAGAAAAACCCTGGATTCATCTTTAAGGCCGATAGTCCTCTCTAATTCTTCAGGATAAGGCGTTGTTTGAATAGGGATCTCGATCTGGTCCGAGTAGATGAGGTTTCTCGCTTTGGCCTCGGCCAGCAGCCAAGGGCGGAACTTGGGGTGGGCAATCTCGATCAGAGCCATGGCCCGCGCTCTAATGCTTTTCCCATGCAGGTAGGCAGCCCCGTATTCGGTTACGATGTAATGGACGTCGCCCCGGCTGGTGACAACGCCTGCTCCCTCCTTGAGGTGGGGAACGATACGCGAAACGGTTCCATTTCTTGCAGTCGAGGGAAGAGCCAGGATTGGCTTGCCACCGGGCGAACGGGCGGAACCCCGCACGAAATCCACCTGCCCCCCGATTCCGCTGTAAAAGAGGTCTCCCAGCGAATCCGAGCAAACCTGCCCTGTAAGGTCCACCTCGATGGCGGCATTGATTGAGATCATCTTCTTGTTCTGGGCTATGATAAAAGGATCGTTGGTGTATTCGGTGGGATGGAATTCCACCATCGGGTTATTATCGATAAAATCGTAGAGTCTTCGTGATCCCATAACGAAGCTAGCAATAATTTTTCCGCAGTGGAGGGTTTTCTCCGAATTGTTGATGATTCCCTTTTCAATCAGCGGGATTACTCCGTCGCTGAACATTTCTGTGTGAATGCCGAGATTCTTCAATCCAAGGTCCTTGAGATAGTAGAGAAAGGCATCCGGAATTTTCCCGATGCCGAGCTGGAGAGTGGCCCCATCTTCGATCAAATTGGCGATATGTCGGCCTATCTTACCTGAAAGTTCGTCCGGTTCCCCCTGTGGAGCTTCCAGAATGGGGCGGCTGCTCGGCACGAGGTAATCGATATCGCTGACGTGTATAAAACAGTCGCCCAAAACGCGCGGCATTTTGTTATTAACCTCAGCAATGACCATTCGCGCCGATTCTGCCGCCGATTTAACGATATCAGTAGAAACGCCGTAGCTGCAGTAACCGTGTTTATCCGGAGGACTGACCGCAATTAAGGCCACATCGATGATTACCTTTCGCTCACGGAACAGGGCCGGAATTTCGGAGAGAAAAATCGGAGTATAATCCGCCCTGCCCTCCGCCACCGCGTCCCGCACATTGGGACCGATAAAATAGGCGTTATGCCGGAACCGGCCCCCAAACCGTTCTTCTGCGTAAGGGGCAATTCCAAGGGTTAAGATATGGACAATCTCGGTATCGGTCAGCCCCTGCTGTTTCGACAAAGCTTCGACCAAGGCCTGTGGTTCTCCTGCCCCTGAGCCAATAAAAACACGCTGTCCCGGCTTGACGCACTGCAATGCGGATTTCGCCGTATGCACTTTCTCTTCATACTTTTCTTTCCAGTTAGGAGAGGTCGATCGTTTCATGATCTTCTAAGCTAAACGATTTTCATAAATAACGCAAATAAGACAGAACTGAAAGTCCATCCAAATGAATTCATTGCAGGTTTACACGAAATGAATTTTGCTCCAATCTCTTTACTATGGCTGATTTTTTTAACACTCTGGATGATTCCTGGATTGAATTTATTTCTACCCAGAAAGTCTTTTTTACGGCTACGGCTCCTGCAAAAGGGCGGATAAACCTTTCACCCAAGGGAATGGATACTTTTCAGTGTCTCGACGAAACCACCGTAGCTTACATGGATTTGACCGGAAGCGGAATCGAAACCGTTTCCCACCTCAACGAAAATGGCCGAATGACCATCATGTTTTGCAGTTTCACTCAGAAACCGTGCATCCTGCGTCTCTACGGGCAGGGCTCCGTAGTTCGTCCCGATGACTCGGATTGGGAGAAATACAGCGAACAATTTCCTGATTCACCGGGATGCCGTTCGATCATAGTGATGAATATCGAATCGGCCCAAAAATCCTGCGGTTACGCTGTCCCTCTGATGGATTTCAGGGAGGAGCGAAAAACCCTCTCAAAATGGGCGGAAAACAAAGGTCCGGAGCGCATCAGGGAGTACTGGGAAGAAAACAACACCGTCAGTATAGACGGAGCATCAAGCGGTTTTATGGTCTCGCATTAACCGCCTTCTGGTAGATCTGATAAAACTCTTCCAAGGCTTTTACGGCTGTGGCCGGACCATCTTCCAGTTTTAAAATTTTTGCCACTTCTTCCGCCCTTCTGCGCATTGCGACATTATTTTCTACCTTTTCTATGGCTGCAGGCAGGGTGCCCGGCCAGTGTTTTTTGTTTACGATTGTTCCCGTTCCCAAACGCACAACCTCCCCGGCCCAGAATGGCTGGTCGGCGATGTGTGGGACCACGATAGCGGGCTTTCCCGAATGAAGGGCCGAGGCGGTGGTGCCGGCCCCTCCGTGATGGACGATGCAGGAGGCATGGCGAAAAAGCTGGTCGTGGGAGACTTTCCCTACGTTCAAGATATGGGAACAATCTTGCGGGCTGGAAAAATTGGCCCAACCGCTTTG
>JAJFLV010000237.1 GCA_021772535.1 Opitutales bacterium
GATGGCCTCAAGGACAAGCCCCGCTCCGGGCGCCCGGCCAAGATGACCAGCGAGCAAAGACTGCGCATTTGCCAAAAGGCATGCCAGAAGCCTCCCAAGCATCTGTCGCGTTGGAGCCTATCGACTTTGGCAAAGAACCTCAGGCTTCCCCGAAACCGAGTGGAAAGGGCTCTGGCCGACGCCGATCTGCACCCTCACCGCATACGCACGTTCAACTTCAGTCCGGATCCGCGGTTCGGCGAGAAACTCCTCGATGTGGTTGCCTTGTACATGGCCCCTCCGCAGAATGCTCTGGTGCTTTGCGTAGACGAGAAGACAGGCATCCAGGCCCTCGACCGAACGCAGCCGCTCTTGCCGATGAGGGCGAAGAAGCCGCGCAGCTGGAGCAACGAATACATCAGGCACGGCACCCGCACACTATTGGCCAGTTTGGATATCGCCACGGGGGAAGTGATCGCCCATGTGCGCAAGGACAGAACAAGTGTCACCTTCCTGAAGTTCATGGACGCAGTGGTTGGCAAGCAAAAGGGCAAGGATATCCACGTCGTGCTGGACAACCTCAATACACATAACAACAAGGCAGCCCAGCAGTGGCTCAAAGATAATCCCAACGTGAAATTCCATTTCACTCCCACGCATGCCTCGTGGGTGAATCTCATCGAATGCTTCTTTTCCATATTAACGAAGCAAGGACTGCAACAAGCAATCCACCGATCAGGACGGGAACTGGAGAGATTCCTGAAGTTGTATATAAAGAAATACAACGAAAGATGTGGCCCGTTCGCATGGACAAAAGGACCTGAAACGCTAAAGCATATAATTAAACTAACAGAAGAATTTCAAAACAATAGTATTAACTAAACTTTCAAGACGATGTACTAGTTACCCGGCCCCGGATTTTTTCGGAGCGTAGCGGATGACTTGGACTTTTTCCATGGTAATGAGTCCTTCCTCCACCATGGGGTCGATCAGGGGTAGCACACGGTCGATGTTTTCCTGGCTGTCCACCACTTCAATGACAAGGGGCAGGTCCTGGCTAAGGCGCAGCAAATGCGCTGTATGCAAATGGCTTTTGGCTCCGTAACCGGACAAGCCCCTCAGCACCGTGGCTCCGGCGATTTTTTCTTTGCGGAATAATTCCACCAGGGCGGTGTAGAGCGGTTGCATTCCATGTTTGTCGGCCTCGCCGATAAAGATTCGCATAAGCACCTGTTCACCGTTCAATACTTGCATCGTATCAAGTTCCTCCCAACAAGGCTCGCCCCGCCGCCAGACCGATTGCCACGGCCGCGAGACAAAGCACAAGGTTTGCCGCAATGTTTAAAAAAGCCAAAGACCAGGCCCCGTCTTCCACATAGCCCATCGTTTCGTAGCCGAAAGTTGAAAAGGTGGTAAATGCTCCGAAGAATCCGATCGCTATCGGCGCCCGCCAGAATCGCGGGATGATTTCGCTGTTCAGGCCGATATGCATCACCATTCCCAAGGCCAGGCAGCCCAGGACGTTGACCACCAGGGTGCCATAGGCAAACCTCTGCCCCAGCAATCGGTAGCTCCAGCCGCTCAAAGCATAACGGCTGAGTGTGCCCATGGCTCCTGCCAGAGCCAAGGCGATCAGTTCTTTCAAATTTCCCTCCCTTTTGTTATTTCCATGACGGCTCACAAATATTACCACAGCAATTCAACTTCCAACAAGTCTGGTTATCAGCAGCGTCAAGGTCAAACCCAACCAATCTGACCCTGCCGTAATCTGGTCAATCCTTTTGCAGCAATAATTTTTCACCAAAAGAAGTGACGGTAGATCGGCAAAAAGGTTTGTGCCTTCTCTTCAGGGTATTTAGAACCCAACTCAAAATCGATCTTTACCCCGAATCCCAACCCCCCAATCCAACTCAAGGAATCGATCAATCATGAATGAAAAAAACCGTCTACCCCTGGCCCTGTTATTAATCCGGTTGAGTGTTTTTCTGGTCATGCTCATGTGGACACTGGATAAATTCGTCAACCCCGGCCATGCCGGAAAGGTATTTGAGAAATTCTATTACATCCCCGGAATGGAATCGACCGTTTTGTCCGTTGTGGCTGGATTGGAATTGCTTCTTCTCCTTGGTTTCGTAATCGGCTTTGCCAAACGGTTTACCTACGGCGCGGTGCTCCTATTCCATACTGTCTCCACTTTGTCCAGCTATGCCCAGTATCTGGATCCCTTCAAAAACCTTCTCTTTTTCGCCGCCTGGCCCATGCTGGCAGCCTGTTTCGCCCTCTATTACCTGCGTGACGAGGACACCCTGTGGGTACTGTGCGGAAGCAAAAGCGCACAAAAAACAGAGGCCGAATAAGTTTGCCCGCGTCAGATCCTCACGAGCTACCTCGATCAAGTGGCCTGAACGGTCTTTACCCCTTTTTTAATTTCTCCGGCATGGGTAAGGAAGCGCTTCGGGAGGGCATCGCGGGGTAATCAGGATAGCCGATATTTTTCACCAAATCATCTATTTTGACTAAATTCCCGGTTTGAAAACACTGATTGGCCGCCGCGCCTGTGAGAATAGAATAAGCACCCGACCGTAAGTCCGCAGCCCGCATGTATTTGTCTTTGGGCGGATTGGGGAGGAAAAGATCGTCCAGCAACAATCTGTCGCCTCCGCCATGGCTGCCCTCCCCTGTCCATACCCCGACATCGCGGGCGGGGCCTCGGAGGGGAATGATTCGCGTTGTGACGCCTCCACGCTTAATCCCACCCTGTTCCGTATCGGTTCCGCTGATATAAATCTTTTCCCGCGCAGTATGCTCGATCCGGCCTTTGGTTCCGTTGAAAACGATGGTATAACCCTCCCAGGAATTGAAGGCGTTGACCGAATAACACATGGTTACTCCATCGTCGTAACGAACCAATACGTTCATGGTGTCCTCAATATTGATGTCGGGACGAAAAACGCAGCGGTCGCGGTAGTAGCCGTCATACTGCTCATTATCCAGATAGATAGCTTTCAGCTTTTTATCCGCCTCCAAGTTCAGCTCAAAGCTGCAAATGGTCTTTTCCGGACAGGTATGGCAACGTTCGTGATAACTCGACAATCCGATCCGGGCAGCCATTTGAGGAGTATAATATTCCCTTTTACCGGTCGCATAGACGGATTCAGGTACAGCGGACAGCCACCAGTTTACGAGGTCGAAGTGATGGGTTGCCTTATGCACCATCAGACCTCCCGAATTTTCCTTACGGGAATGCCAGCGGCGAAAGTAATCCGCCCCGTGATAAGTGTTCAACAACCAATGAAAATCAACCGAGAGAACATCGCCGATTTCACCGCCCATGAGGATGTCCTTGATCTGAGTGCGGGGCGGTGAGTAACGATAATTGAAAGTGACCGTGCAACGCCGGCCGGTTTTTCGCTCCGTATCAATAATTTTCTGGCATTTCTCCGCATCGATAGTCATCGGTTTCTCAGTGATGACATCGCAACCCAGCTCCATGGCCCGAACTATGTACAGGTGATGAACGCCATCCATGGTCGTTACGATCACCTTGTCCGGCCGCTGTTGTTCAATCATCTTGTCAAACTCCTCCGCCATGAAATACGGCGGCGGGGTCGCGCCATGCTGCCGAGAGCGTTCCTGAGTCAGCTTGAGACGGCCCAGGTTGACATCGCAAATGCCCACTAGCTCCGCATGTTCGCGGTAATTCCCCTCAATCGCGCCCTGATACATGCGGCACCGCGAACCGGTCCCGACAATGGCGTAACGTTTCCTGGATTTTGCCGATGGGTCAGCCCCAAGCAGGGAAGATTGCGAAAGTACGACGGCTGCTCCTACATTGGCGGAAGTTTTTATGAATTCCCGACGGTTGACGGAGTTGTTTCTGCCTCCGGGCAACTCTGAATTATCGTGGCGGGAATGATTTGGAAGATCATCTGCTTTAGTCATGACTATTTTTTGGTTTGTGAAAAATTATGGTTAGCGCTAAAAATCCGGATACAATGCGGCCCATCAACTCGATGTTCCCGATTTCAACCGGTTGACTAAAATTACCAACAATTTAATGAGAAGGCGTGGAACCCAAATCAAGAGGTAAACCGCTCCAGCCATGGCAGCTACATAATGCAACGAAGTGATGATCTCCACCCAGGAAGTGCCAAATTTTAGAATAGCATAGGCATTCACCAGGCTGGCAAATATGACGCAACCCATCAAAATATAAACTTCCTGCTTTATCCAGGTTCCCTTGATGATGTAGTCTTTCATATCTCTATGCCTTCCGGCCATTTGATTTCCCTGCCCTGTTCCATGGCAAATTGCCCCATTAAGGAGGCCACCCCGCCTCGATAGGCGTGCTCGATCATTCCCGGGATGGGTTTACCCTCGCGAATGGCATTGGCAAAAGCCGCCAGTTGAATGGCGGTTTCTTCTCCTGACCAATCAGGCGTCAGCCATTTTCCCTTTATATCCAGTTCAAGATCCGGCACCCAACTGGGACCTCCGATGGGAACGGAATCGAGTATGTCCCTTTCCAACTCATTAATCAACTGAACGATGGCGGGCGATGCCGGCGGATGCTCGCTGTAGACCTTGCCTTTCTCCCCCTCGATGGTGCCTTCCGTGCCCAGAACCTGAATCTCAAGACCATAACGGCGATTACTGATCATGGAATCGTAGACCACGTTGACGCCGTTTGGATATTTATAGACCACATTGCAGCTATCGTAGAGTTCCCGGCCATCCTTCCAGCGGTTGATACTGCCATATCCCACTGCCGCCATGGGATGCGAATCGAGAATCCAATTGGCCACCTGTAAGTGATGGGAAGCCAACTCCGTCATCAATCCGCAGGAAAACTCCCGGTAAAGACGCCAATTGATTTTCTTTTCCCACTCCGGGCTTGGCACGGACCGCCGCCAATCATTGTTGCGGTGCCAATATGCCCGAATCTGGGTAATTTCCCCAATCGCCCCGGAATCGACATATTCTTTCAGCTTCAGGAATGGCATGCTGAATAACCGCTGGTAGCCGATCTGGAATACCTTTTTACTTTCACGGTGGATTTTGACGATTTCCGCGCACTGATCAAAGTCATAGGCTAGGCTTTTTTCGCAAAACACATTTTGTCCGGCCCTCATCGAATCAATACAAATGGGTGCGTGATTGTAGAGTGGCGTGGCGATTACGACTCCATCCAAATCCTTCATCTCAAGCATTTTATGGTAATCGTAAAAAGCTGTGGCCCTGCCCTTGGTAAGGTCGATGGCGCGCTGATAATGGGGTTCGTAATCATCACAAACCGCAATCACTTCCACACCGGGAGTCTCCATCAGATGCAGCATCAACTTCCGGCCTCGCGAACCCACCCCGATAATGCCCAGTCGAACCCGGTCGAGGGCGGAATTTCCGGGTGGACCCGCCCGCAGAGGAGTCCACCATGGCATTGAAGCCAACACGCCGGAAGAACCGGCAAAAACAGCCAGTTTTTTGAGAAACCTCCGTCGATCTTCGATAGCTTTTGAGAAGGTCTGATTATCGAACTTCATAATTAAAATCCAAACTTCCAAGTATACATTGGAGAGGAGTGATCTTCAATTGAAAATTTAAATTCGATCGCCTTTCCTCCAAACCATCCATCGAGAATTTCTTCCCGCCGAGAGGATTCCGTGGCCAAAAGAGCGGTCGAAAATGCTTCCGCCTCAACGGGAGACTCGGAGAGCACAGAGAGAATTCGGTTGCCGCTTACCGGATAGCCCGTGGCGGGATTGATGATGTGCCCGAAACGGCCCGCTTGCCCGGGAGAACCGTTGACGGAGTTGCCTGAAGTGGATAAAGACGCGTCTGTCATCTCAAAGGTATGCACCGGCCTTCCTTGTTGGAAAAGGTGGTCGAGCCCTACCGGCCAGGGTTTTCCGTTTGGTTGCCTGCCTATTACCGAAACAGAGCTTTCCCCAAAACTGATAAATGCCGTTTCCACACTTTGGAATTTGAGAAAATCGAGCGTTTTTTGCAGGGCATACCCCTTTCCGATTCCACCAAGATCCACCTTCACATCGGGATGATGAAAGCGGACCGTCCTCTTGCTTGGATCAAGCTCAAGATGATGCATACCACAACATCCCAACAAATTTTCGATTTGTTCGGGCGGTGGTTCAACAGAGCCTTCACTATTAAAAAAATCCTTCCAAAACTGGATCAGTGGCAGGAACGCGATGTCAAAAGCGCCTTTGGTTTTGTAATGAAACTCGTGGCAAAGGCTGAAAAGTTCCCATAACTCGATATCCAGAGTTACCGGTTGGCGAAAAGCCCCCAGGTTGACCTCGGAAATGGCGCTTTGAGGATCGAAACGGCTCAACTTCGCTTCCAGGTTGAGGACCCTTTTCTCCACAGATTCAGCCAGGGCTTGACATTCGATGGTATCGGTTCCCGGCAATACCATTTCAAAGCGGGTTCCCATACTGAAAAATCCATAGTGAAAGACTTCCATTACTGGACCCAAGAGGGATTGGGTTGCTTTTGCGGACTTCATTCTACGGGATTAACCCGGGTAAGCTAATACCATAAGAAATGCCTGGTCACAGCCAAAAGCAACCCCATTCATACAAGTTTTAAGAGATCAGAGCATAGAAGTAAAAAATTGGTCTTATGCTCAACTTCAGCAAAGGAGGCACACGGGTTCAACTACTTGACAATCCGTGGATAGAACTGAAATTCTGATCAATGCCTCCAAAAGAAGCAAAGGTTGTTTACGAACAAAACCTGCTCCAGGCCGCTAGACAAAAAGGACCGTTAGCTTCACTCAAAACCTTTTGCAAACTTTCTGGGCCCGGCTGGCTGCAAAGCGCCATTACACTCGGGGGCGGCTCTCTTGGCAGCAGTCTTTACCTCGGAATCCTCGGTGGCCTGAGTCTCATTTGGCTACAGCCGTTTGCCATGACCCTAGGCATCATCATGCTGAGCGCGATCAGTTATGTCTCGCTTTCGACCGGCAAACGGCCCTTTCGCGCCATCAACGAACACATCAACCCCGTCCTCGGGTGGTCCTGGCTGGCGGCCACACTTCTGGCCAATATGGTCTGGTCGCTCCCCCAATACTCCCTCTGCTTTGCCGTCTTCGAACAGAACTTATTTCCTGGTCTGTTTCAAGGCGAGGGTCTGCTCGCCTCCGGCCCGGAGGGTGGCAGTCTCGGCAAGTGGATGATCTCTTTCGCCATCCTCGCCCTATGCACTATTGTCACCTGGAGCTATGGAAGCGGAAGTAAGGGCATTAAGGTTTACGAGCTTCTTTTAAAACTTGTTGTCGCATTGATCGTAGTTTGCTTTGTCGGGGTGGTTTTCCGCATGTCGCTGGAAAAGCCCGGGATCAAATGGGCCGTAGTGTTTAGCAGCCTGATACCCAATCCACGGCAGTTGTTCGAGCCAGCTGAAACATTTCGGCCTCTGCTCGAAGCAATCCTCAACCCAGCAGCCCGGCAATATTGGAGCGACCTCATTGTCAGTGAGCAGCGGGACGTGATGCTCAGCGCAGGGGCGGCTGCGGTCGGTATCAATATGACCTTCCTTCTCCCTTACTCCCTCCTCTCCCGTGGTTGGGACAAGACCTTCCGTGGCCTCACTATCTTCGATTTGTCGATCGGCATGTTCATCCCCTTCGTATTGGCAACCGGATGCGTAGTCATCGCCTCGGCCCAACAGTTTCACACAAAACTGCCGGATGGTTTTACCATTAACGACAACCGGATGGAGGTTCCGGATCGATTCTCGCGATCCTTTCAGGCACAAATCGACGCCAGGAACAAGGTGGCTGTGGCCGAAGAGAAAAAATACACCCTCCCCGAAACTCTAACCACCGCCGAGCAACAGGTTGCGGCCGTTCTCGTGCGGCGGGACACCTATGATCTTGCCGAATCGCTGGAGCAATTGTTTACCGGCAAGAGCGGTCAAGGCGGTCGATTTTTCTCCAACATTGTTTTCGGAGTCGGCGTCGTTGGAATGACCTTGTCCAGTATTTCCTTAATGATGCTCATCTCCGGTTTTGTCGTATGCGAGGTGCTCAACCGCCCTCCCACGGGCTGGACTTTTCGCCTCGGCTGCATGGCTTCGGCCATTGGCGTGCTTTGGCCTCTTATATGGGATGGAGGCGCCCGCGCCTGGCTGACCATCGTTGCCGGCGTGTTTGGCGCCATGCTCCTGCCGATTGCCTACCTGACGTTCTTTGTCATGATGAACAATTGTGCTTTGATGGGAGAGGATAGGCCTGCAGGAATAAAGCGTATTGCCTGGAACGTCCTGATGGCAATCGCGGCCCTGGCCGCGACGGCCGCGGGGATTTCGGCCATATTAAAGAAAACCGGATGGATCGGGCTGGCCTTTGTTGCCGCCTACCTCATCCTTGTGTTGACCGTGCAAATAATGCGGCGGCAGAGAATGTAGCTACAGCGTTTTGGAATTACGGCTGGAGGAAGGTGGCTTCACGTGCGGTTTGGTGGGCTTGGTCGAGGAGGCCGGCGTCAGGGCCGAGGGCTCGGGCTACGATTTTAAATTCTCTTCGCAGGTTGGTGTGGATGAGGTAAGGATTGTCCGTGTTGATGGTGTAGCGGATGTTTTCCCGGTGGCAAAAGCGCACCAAGTCCGCAATTTCCGATATATCTCCAATCGACTTTGTGACTAGATTAACCGAGGGGCAGATTTCCAGGCAGATTTCCTTTTCCCGCAATAGCTGGCAGAGACGCTCCTTTTCTTTACCCGCTGCGTTGCGAAGCTCGATTCCGTGACCGATGCGATCGGGCTGGATGTGCTCGATGGCCTTGATCATCAGTTCGGGACCGGTATGGCTGGTTTCGCCCACATGCCAGGTAACACCGAGGTTTTCCGAACGGGCTTTTTCGACCATTTTAACCGCTTCCCGTATCCAATCCGGATCCGCCTCATTGCGCCTGGATTCCGGTCCTGCCAGGTCGATACCCACCAATCCGTAAGCGCCCATGAGGGGCCGTCGGCGTTTGATGCAAACGGCGGTATCGATAATTTCCCAGTTGCTGTCGATGGAAAGTTCCCGGCCCAGTGAAAAGATGATGCCGGTGCGCACCGGATAATGCATGGAGGCTCGCTGCAAGCCCTGAATGGTGGCCATAACGATGGAATCGATGCTGTGAAGTCCACGGCGCAGGCGTTTGACCGGATTGTAGCGGACTTCGACTGCTTCCAGTTTCGACCGGCGGTAAGCCTTGGCGACAAGATGGTAAACTGCTGTGCTGGCCGCATGAGGAGAGGACTGGATAAACTCGCTGGCCTGAAAATAACGTCCCACGAAATCATCCAGGCTGGTCACGGATCCGGGATCGATGGAAAGAAATTTTTGCAGGGCGTCGAAGGATTCAAACTCCATCTGGAGACCGCTATCGCAAAGGATTTCCCACAATACTGCGGCGGGAACTGCGCCTCCCAGATGTGTGTGTAGATCGATCATTTTTGAGAGGATTTCTTCTCGATCTTCTTCCAGGAATCCCGGAGAGGAACGGCACGATTGAAAACCGGTCTTTCTTTGCTCGAATCAATCGAATCGACACAAAAATAGCCAAGACGCTCAAATTGATAGATACTGCCCGGCTCGGAGTCGGCCAGGCTTGGTTCCACCTGGCAGGAAACAACCTCCAACGAGTCAGGATTCAGATTGTCGGTGAGATCTTTTCCCTCCCCGGTTTTTTCCGGGCTCTCCGAGATGAAAAGCCGGTCGTAAAGCCGGGCCTCCGCCTCGATGGCATGTTGCGCCGATACCCAATGGATGGTTCCTTTCACCTTTCGGCCATCGGGAGAGCTGCCGCCACGCGTTTCCGGATCGTAGGTGCATCGAAGCTCCAACACTTCTCCGGTCTCCTCATCTTTAATCACATCCACACAAGTGATGAAATATCCGTAGCGGAGCCGCACCTCACGCCCCGGAGCGAGCCGGAAAAACTTCCTTGGCGCATCCTCTTTAAAATCATCCCGCTCAATATATAGAACCCGCGAAAAAGGAACCTTCCGCGTTCCAGCCGATGCATCCTCGGGATTGTTGATGCCGTCCAGTTCCTCCTCCTTGTCCTCGGGGTAATTGATCAAAACCACCCGCAATGGCCGCAGCACCGCCATGACCCGCGGGGCTCGTTTGTTGAGATCTTCTCTCAGGCAATGCTCGAGCAGGGAGACCTCGATGATGTTCTCCCGTTTGGCCACTCCCACGCGTTCGATGAAGGTGCGGATCGATTCCGGCGTGTAACCGCGGCGGCGCATCCCGCGCAAAGTCGGCAGGCGGGGGTCGTCCCATCCGCTGACATGCCCTCCCTCCACCAATTGGCGCAGGTAGCGCTTGCTCAAAGTCGTGTAAGTGATGTTCAGCCGGGCGAATTCATATTGTTTCGAGGGGAAAATACCGATCTGTTCGATAAACCAGTCATAGAGCGGGCGGTGGTCCTCAAATTCCAGTGAACAGAGTGAATGGGTGATCCCCTCGAGAGAATCGCTCTGCCCGTGCGTATAATCGTAGGTCGGATAAATACACCAGGAATCGCCTGTGCGCGGATGAACCTCATGGAG
>JAJFLV010000238.1 GCA_021772535.1 Opitutales bacterium
CGACATGATGATTACCGAAATCGGCCAACTAGCGCCAGCCAACTGGAAGCCCGCTCAGCCAGTCGAAGACACCGTCCCGTCCTGATTACCGAAAACCTCCCGAACCAACCAGAACATTGCTGTCAACAAGGCAGTTCACCGGTCGCTTACAAATTTGGATCGCAATATGCGTTTACCTCATGGTCGCCTGTCTAAAGAAGGTGCATGGAGTCACTGAAAATCTGAGTCGGATTTTGCAAGTTTTGAGTGTGAACGTTTTTCAAAAAGACCCTGTTTATCAAAAAACTTGTAAAGTTCGAAACAAGAAAGTCAAACTTAGATTTACATAAAAAGTTGATATTCAGCTACTTTTAACTGGACAGTAGTGATGTGATTATTATAATTGACTATTTTTGAAAAGCTGTAGTTGTTTTGTTTTTGTAGCTCACTTTTGAAGAAATGACATGTAAATGGGCAATTGCCATAGATACTTCATAATTTGCATATTTGTTCCAATGCGTATCGTCAGAGTGGTATGGTATGACCCCGTTTTCAAAGAGATTATTAAAGAGATTAACAGTATTAATTGTCATAATTCCGTTTTGCTTTAGCTTATAATTGAGCTCAATTATAAAGTCGGGCTGTCTTTTAAGTTCTGTTAGTTTCCATAGAATGGTTTGTTTGTTTGGTATAGGTAAAAAAATGAATTCACTCCCGATAGAAGTAAAGTAGTCTTTATAGCTTTTAATTCTTTCTATGATTGGATCTAAAACATTATCTGATGTTTCAATTACAGCCATGTTGCCCTGTAAAAAAAACATTTCATCATCTAACCTTGACTGAATTCCAACACCTGTAGCACCGTTAATTCTTGCCTTTAAATATTTAATTGAGCGACCTCTTGTCAACTTGTCAAGTTGTGTAGCTGCAAATTGCATAATTGGGTTGAATTGAATTTCTGTGTGAACAACTTCCGGTTTAGTATTAACAGGCGGTAATGAAGGGATATTTCGCTCCATGCAAAATAATACTGCAACTTGTGGAGGCTGGAATATGCCTTCATTTTTTAATGTAATGAAAGTATTAATGTCGGCAGGTGCTAGGTTGTACACAGATAACTCTGTATTTGATTTTAGGCTAGAAGCAATTAATTCTTCTTGGCTTAACGATGAACCAGCTATATTGGAGTCACCAATTAACAAAATATCTGGTGAGGGATTGTAAGAGTTGTTTCTATAGCCAAGTTTGTCAGTTTCCCATGTTACTTTTTTTTCTACACTGTATCTTGTATGGTGGGCTAAATCACCTTGTTCAACCATTGTATATTTAATATTTGGATAAAAAGGGCCAACACGGAAAGGGCTTGCGGAAGATACTGCCTCCCAGATTCTGAAGGTAAATAATGTCGGGGGGAGAACTACCTCAATGATAAAAAACAACAAAATTGGAATCATAGAGAATACAGTAATTTTGTAAATAAACTTAGTCATTGAGAATGTTTTCCTAGAATTGAAAATAGATAAACTGTTGTTGATCCCCTCCCATGAGGAGCATAACCAGGATGATTGTATAATATATACTCCATCGTGCTATTTGGGGAAGGCTTTCATTTTCAAATTGCAAAGCATGTTGTTTATTTCGCTGAACCCATTCTACAGACAAAAAGGTTAAAATGAGAAAAATGAGATTCTTTGGAAATACTTCTGGCTGTGTAAGCAGAGATGCAGAGAAAATCTGCAAAATATATGAAAGAGCTTTTTCCACTGTCTCGGATCTGAAAAACACCCACGCAATTATAGTAAAAAAGAAGGTTATTACCATTTGCATGAGTTCTCTAAAACTAGGTAAATATGCCCCTTCGGCAACAGAGTTAGTGTGAACTCTATTTTTACCCAACAACATGATTGGCAAGAAATAGAGTGCATTTAAAGTACCCCAAACAATAAAAGTCCAGTTTGCACCATGCCAAAATCCGCTTACCATGAAAATAATGAATATGTTCCGAATTTTGAGCCATGTGCATCCCCGGCTCCCTCCAAGAGGAATATACACGTAATCTCGGAACCATGTTGAAAGGGAGATATGCCATCGTCGCCAAAATTCGGCAATATCCCTTGAGAAATAAGGGAAAGAAAAATTTCTCATTAGTTTAAAGCCAAATAAGCGAGCTGTACCTATGGCAATGTCAGAGTACCCAGAAAAGTCACCATAAATCTGGAAAGCAAAAAATACAGCACCTAACAACAAGGTGCTCCCAGAGTAGTCATCATAATTTGAGAAAATATCATTAGCATAGATTGCACAATTGTCTGCAATTACAATTTTCTTAAATAGCCCCCATAATATTTGACGCATTCCATCTGAAGCCTGATTGTATCGAAAAATTCTTTGATTATGGAACTGTGGCAAGAGATTTGTTGCTCTTTCAATAGGCCCAGCAACCAGTTGCGGAAAAAAGCTAACGAATAATAAAAATGCAACAATATTTTTTGTGGGCTGAATCTTTCTTCTGTAAGTATCAATTGAATAGCTAAGCGTCTGAAAAGTATAAAAGCTAATTCCAATTGGCAAAATGATATTAAGTAAAATAGGATCAGAAACGGGTTCCCCAAAGAAAGTAAATGCTTCGTTAAAGCTTTCTGAAAAGAAATTAAAATACTTAAAGAAACCTAGAAAGCCAATATTCACTGTAATACTAGCTAATAATAGTAACTTTCTTTTTGTTGTGCTGCTTGTTCTTCCGAGTCCAATTCCTACAAAAAAATCCACTACAGAACTGAAAACAATTAGTGATAAATAACGCCAATCCCACCAACCATAAAAAAAGTAACTGGTAACCAATAAGAATACATTTTGTGCTTTTACATTTCTTCCATTTATAAGCCAATATATACAGAATACAATTGGCAGAAATATTAAGAACTCAATAGAGTTAAATGACATAAATCAATCCATTACCGTTATTGATGCTTGGTTTCTTCTATTGCACATAACGTCAAGGTCACTCACGAATAGCAGACACGAAGCGGCTGTCACGAGTTGAGTGAACCGCCTTGTTCGATTTTATTGTTGTCATGCTAGTATGATGTATAGGGCGATTGGTGGTGTGACAATAAACAGAATCACGAAAGCATTCATCACACGCTTGCTAGACTTAGTGCTCGTTCGAGCCTCGTGATCAGGCAAAAATTCTTCCCAATCTCTTATCTTCTTTTCCTTTACTGATTTCAGAATGGCTTCTCCATAAAGGGCTCTGCCAGTGAATAGCACGAATGACAAACCCGGGACTGTTGATACAATCATGGTCGAAAACGACGAATATGTTGTTGAACCAGTTCTGATTTCATAGATCAAGATTCTAGATAGAAGGCCGCTCAGGAGACCGTAGGCTGGATCCCATTTTACAGTTGATCGAGCTTTGTGCATTTTTGATCGAACATATTGTAGGCAGCGTCGACGCAGCCCTTAATTGGGTACGATAAAAATTTACCCAATTATTGCAAGTAAGTTTGTAATTATGGGGGTTGGCGTTTCAAACGCGGGAGTTGCGGAATTCCTTTTGAGGAATTAAACCCCTCCAGGGTTTTGGGTTGGTTGGGGATGAAAGGCGGTCCAGGGGTTTTACATCACCCTTGGCTGGCGAATATAGCTCTTTCAGGGTGTAGGGCGTTGGGTTTGTAAGCAGCGTTTCGTATGAAATCCTCTCCTCCTCAGCCGGAGATGTTGCCGGTGTTTATTTTGCATATTGGAGAGGGAATTTCTTAAAATAAAATTGGATGTAGGCCGTAAAAAAAAATCCAAAAGTACGAATCCCATTTTTCGGCAACTTCTCAGGATACAACCCCCCCCCACGGGATCTTCACAATAGATAACGGTCAAAAAATTTGTATCGACCACTGTTGACTCCCAATTAGAAGCGAATCGGAGCGTGCTTGATGAAAATCTGTTCGTGAAATATGGGGCGGGGCCAGCCGCGGAAATTGTTTTCCACACTGCATACAACAGGAACATTGCCAAGCCGGGTGTTAGCGCCCCAATATTTGTAAACCGATCCGATAACAATGGCGGGAATATTCCCGGATTGCAGATCCCGGACCTGTACCATTGCTTCACGCAGGGCCTTCGGATCGACTGAGAAAAAGGCCCGCTTCATTTGCTCAGTTGCGTCCTTTAACCATTTCGGACTTTCTCTGGAAGCATTACGATGCCAAAACGGTTGGTTGGACGACCAGATTACCCAATGGTGCGGGGCATCCAGAGGATCGGCGGCTCCCCGCTGAAAGGTGGCGAATATATCGAATTCTCCGTTCAGCCGACGGGGGAAAATAATCTCCTCCTTTCCGGGGTTTAGGTGGACGCGGATTCCGATCGCATTCCAATAGTCGGCGATCAATTCGCAAACATCCAAGAGTCCGGAGGTATTGATGACATCGATGATTACCTCGAAGGGAGAGCCGTCCTTGAATTCCCGGATTCCGTCGTTGTCCGAGTCGATATAGCCGCTTGCCTCGAGTAATTCGCGAGATTTTTGAGGATCATAGGAGGAATATTTTTGGGCGGCTTCCGCGGAATAATAAGGACTTCCCGGGCCAAAAGAGTATCCACTTGGTACAAGAAGTGAATTGTAGGCGATTCGGCCGATTTCCTCTCGTTTGATGGCGTGGGAAAGAGCTATGCGGACATTTTTTTCTCGAAAAGCTTTCTGCAAAGCAGGAGATGGAGCATCCCAATTCAAATAAAGGGTAGGTCCGCGAACGGGTCCGGCCTGTCTTAATTGAAGGAGGCCTCTTTTTTCCTCGGCTTTGGCTGCAGGCACCATTTCAGCTTCGAAATTTTCACCGAAAAGATCGATTTCCCCATTCGTGAATTTGAGCAGGATCATCTGGCTTTCCGGTATGATGCTAAAAAGTAGCCGGTCAGCATAGGGCAACTGGTTGCCTGCACTATCGATTTTCCAGTAGTATGGATTGCGCTTATAAACAACCTTCTGGCCTCGAATCCACTCCACCGGGACCCAAGCTGACAGTCTTGGAATACCCGGCTCCATGACCAGTTTCCCCACGGTGACACTGGTGCGCTTTTTGAAATCATCGTAGGTGGCCTGAGCATTGTAGCGGGGATGATATTTGGCCCAAACGTGTTTGGGTTGAGCCAAATCATCATGGCAAAGGGAGTTCAAAACACGGCCCAACGGTTTCGGAGAGGTGATTTTCAAGGTGTGGTCGTCAATTTTTTCCAAATTGATAGGTTTACCATCGGCAAGCCACTCGCTGGGTGGAAACGGTTCGGTCATGGCGTTTTTATCGAAAACCATGTCGTAATACCAGAAGAGGATGTCATCGACGGTGAAGGGCATACCATCGGACCAACGGATACCTTTGCGGATACGGAAAACCGCCGTTTTGCCTTCGTCTAAGAATTGGTAACTTTCCGCCAAGTTCAGTTGGATACTTTTGGCTACGGGTCGTTCATACCCCATTAAATTCTCATTCAGGGTCTTGGTAATTTCGGTTTCCTGCACGGTGTCATCGATCAAAGCCCGGCGTATAGTTCCACCGTAAATCCCAATTTCTTCGATAGGCACGATAACCAACGGATTCTCAGGGAGCCTTTCCGAAACCGGAGGCAATTCTCCTCGGGCAACGAGTTCAGCAAGCATGGGCGCTTCTCCGAAAGAGCGGCTGGTTAGAATGGCAGGGTCAATTTCAAGCGGAGCGCGCAACTGTTGTCTGTTTTCCCGAAGGGTAGGGGCGCTCACTTCCGATTTGTCCGAATTTTCCGGAAGATCTGATTTCATGCAGCCATAGAGGAAGAGACTACAGAAAAGGGACAACGAGCTTATTAACTTTCGATACATAAATATATTCTCATATGATCGATTATACATTTTTGTTGGTTCCGCCAAAAATGTTTCTAGAATCGCGTCCGATTGATAAAAAAGGCCAGTTTTGGCTAGATTTTCAAGTATATAAGAAATAGGAAATATATCATGTTTACCGAAATCAAAGCGGCTGCCATCTCTTTTCGACCACGTAAGTATGAGCTTGAGGCCAACTCCCACCGTCTGGAAAAGGCTTTCCGTCAAGCTGCCCAAATGGGAGCGGAATTAGCCCTTGCTCCCGAAGGAATTCTGGAAGGATATGTTGTCAGCGATATCCTCAAAGGGATTCAGCCGGCGCAACGTATGGCTGAGGTTTCTATTACCACCCGCAGTTCCCAGATAGGGAGGTTTCGCAGCCTCGCCCGTGAACTGGGCATATGCCTGGCATTCGGGTTTGTTGAGAGGATTGGTGAGGAACTCTTTAATTGCGCCATCTTCATCGACCAGGATGGAAAAACACGAGGAAAGCAGCACAAGATGCAGTTCGGGTGTGGTTATCAGGATTCTTGGTGGTTCAATCGCCTGGGCGAACACAGCCGTGCCTTCGAAACGCCCTTTGGTCGCGCTGGTTTCCTCATATGCAACGACCGCTGGAATCCGGATTTAGCACGCATTCTAGTCCTTGACGAGGCCCGCTACTTACTCATTCCTTCATTTGGGAACCGCTCTGCACGTCAGGACGCCACCGTTTTAGCGCGGGCACGGGAAAACGGGGTTCCTATTGTCGAAGCCAACGTGGGAGTTTCAATGATCGTAAGCAAAGGTGAAATTATAAAAAGATCGCGGAAAATCGAGGATGTAACCTGTGGAACGATTGCGATTCCTGCCGCTCCTTCAAAAGCGAATCGCGAATTTCAGGAAAAAGCCTTCCTCGAATGGAGAAAAGAGCAAATGCCTCTACGCCATGAAAGGTGGAAGAAAAAATTCCTTCCAACCACATGAATCCTCTCGTTAAATTACAGAGGAACACGGTACGACATTTTTATTTGAACTTGATCATTCCCTGTCGCTCGCGGCGGGGAGTAGCATTCTTAAGGTTATCGGGTTCATTATTGGAGAGCGAATATCTTGAAATGTGCTGTAAGCTACAATTGTATGTATATCAAAATGAAGGTGACGTTCAGTCGGTAATTTTTCCTTCAACATGCGACAAAATAATACTCAAAAATACCCG
>JAJFLV010000239.1 GCA_021772535.1 Opitutales bacterium
TGGGCCAGTTGTTTGACGCCATCGGCCTGGCCATAGAACTGGACCCGGCTACGGTCAATGAGGAGGGATCGGCTCAACTGGATGTTTCCCAGGTATTTGATGACGACACACTCTTGCCACTCGATCCCACCGATGTCGCCTGGAGCGTGATATCCGGGCCGGTCATATCCCCTTTGGAATCCGGTTTACTTAATGCGAAAACCGTCGATTCGGTGGACACGCCCGCCGTGATCGCCGCCGCTTACCTGGGAACCGACGGAACGCTTAATATTACCGTATTGAATGTTGACTCCGGCTTCACCGGGGACGGCCTGCCGGATGCCTGGCAGTCGATGTTCTTTTCACCAGGCGACGCGAAAACCGGACCCGATGATGACTTCGATGGAGACGGACAATCCAACTTTCTTGAATACGCTTTCAATCTCGATCCCACCGACCGCACCAGCCGTGCAAGCGACGAGCAGGTGCTAGCCTTTTTTACTGACTCGGCTACAAGTAGTTTAAAGACTTCGGTCCACACTGCACAGAGTGGCGATCAATTTTTAGTGCTCACTTTCAAGAAACGCCCTGACTCGGCCGGCCTCGATTATATCGTCGAGGTGGCTTCCACTCCATCGGACTCCGCCTGGGAAGCAACAGCTGTCCTGGTTGAGGGCCCAACCGGTCCCGACGGCGATGGATTGTTTACCGTGACCTACCGGGACAACACTCCAATTTTGGCCGAAACCGCCCGGTTTATCCGCATCCGCGTGGTCCAGCTTTAGCGATTTTTTTATTTTATATTTTCAGCCGCCATTAAGCTGACCTCCAATTACTCTCCAGCCTTATTTTACCTCATCCACCTTGGAAAATATCATTATGAAAACAATCATTGCGAAAACCTCTAACAATATATTCTCGCACCCGGCTCTTGCGGTTTTAACTGCCATGTGCATGCTATGGTTTTCGGCAATCACCCTGGAAGCGGTGCCCGGAATTATCAACTACCAGGGAAAAATCAGCGAGGATGGTATTATCTTCGAATCATTGGGTGAGTTCAAATTCGCCTTGGTCAATGCCGGTGGAACAGTCTCCCACTGGAGCAACGACGGCACCAGCGTAGCAGGCAGCGAGCCGGCCGCTTTTGTTACCCTGGAGGTAACCAGAGGAAATTTCTCCGTCGGCCTGGGCGGTATTTCTCTAGCGGGCATGACCGATCCCATTACGCCCGGCATTTTTTCGGCCAACGACGATATTTTTCTCCGCGTCTGGTTTCGCCCAGCTACCGATCCTGGCGCTTTCCAGCTACTGTCTCCCGATTTGAGGATCACCTCCGAAGGCTTCGCCTTCGCCGCCGCCCACGCATCAGAAGCGGGTACCCTCAATGGACTGGACAGCAATGATTTCCTCCTCAAGAACGATCACGATACTTCCCCTGCCGACGGAATCATCGACACTGTCGAGTTCGCTTTCGTCGCCGCGAATGCCACAGATGCCGGTTTCGCAAGCGAAGCCGGCCATGCCATCACCGCGGATTTTGCGGTCACGGCCTCTGAAGCTGGTACTCTCAACGGAATGGATAGTAGCGAGTTTCTCATTCGCGCTGATGAAGATGTCTCCCCCGACAACGGCATCATCGACCATGCCGATTTCGCCTCCAATGCTAATTTCGCAGACGCCGCCGGCGACGCCAACACCCTGGGCGGGCTTTCCAGCGCAGATTTTGCTCTGGATATGCACCCTCATGCGGGAGAAGATATTACCAGCGGCAAAGTGGCCGATACCTTCTTGACCGATAATGTGGCCTTGCAGGATACGGCGAATGTTTTTACCGCGACCAACACATTCAGTAGTGATGAAATGTTCGTTGGGGGGAATAATGATTTTAGTTTTTCAATGCCTCCTAATAGCGCTATGGCAAGAGGAACATCACTTGCTTTGGTAGGGCAAGATGCCGATCCTCAGGGATTGGGAGAGGGAACGGGAGATTTGGATGGCGGTAGTATCGACTTGTTTCCGGGAAATGGAATCAACAACGGCGTAAGAGGTTCCATCAATCTTTTTGGAAACACCTCAGTCTTTGGGGGAGATCTGTCGGTTGAGGGCGTCATACTGGGCAACCTGACAGGCACAGCGGACAATGCTACCGAAGCCGATATGCTTGATGGATTCGACGGCGCCGATTTCATCCTCCGCAATGATGTGGATGCGACACCGGCTGACGGTATTATCGACGAAGCCGATTTTGCCAATTTCGCCGCCATCGCAGGAGATGCGGATTTACTGCAAGGTTTAGGCAGTGCTGAGTTCGTCCTACGCAATGAAGTGGATGCGACACCCGCCGACGGGGTAATCGACATAGCTGATTTTGCGAATTTCGCCGATGAGGCTAATTTTCTCGGTGGTAATGAGGCGAGCGACTTTCTGGACAAGGCTACCTATGACAACGATGGCAACGGTGAGGTAGATGATTCAAGCCTCTCCGGCAATGTGGCACTTTTGGATAACACCAACACTTTTAGCGCTTTCAATACTTTCAGTAGCTCGAGCGCCTTCGAGGGGAGCACAATAACAGTTGGTAAGGATCCCGCTTTTTTACTACAGCGGCCTATGAGCACCAGTGGGGATGGAACCAGTCTATTTATCAATGGTCAAGACGGGCTTTTTGTCCCCCCAGGACTTTCCATTCCCTTCAACGGTGGCGACATTATATTGCAACCAGGCGCTGGTAACCTCGATGGGGTACCCGGTATAGTCTCCGTACTTGGAGATTTAGGCGTTGACGGAAACATAATAGGAAGCCTCACCGGTACGGCTGACAGTGCTACCAGTGCCGATGATTCCGATTTACTCGATGGACTTGATTCAACGGAATTCGCCTCTGACTCCCATACTCATTCCGCCGGGGATGCGGATACTTTGGACAGTTTCGACAGCACCGACTTCATCCTCCGCAATGATGTCGATGCCACACCGGCCAATGGGAATGTAGACCTGGCCGATGTGGCTATTTTGGCAGATTTCGCCACCACCGCCAGTGAAGCGGGTACTCTGGATGGTTTTGACAGCACCGACTTCATCCTTCGCAATGATGTGGATGCCACACCCAACAACGGTATCATTGATCTAGCTCAGGATGCGGACACTTTGGATGGGCTGGATAGCACCGCCTTTGCCCAACTGAGCACGATGAATAATTTTTCCGCGGAAAACACCTTCAGCGCTACAAGTATGACAGTAGGAGGGGATAACGATTTTACAATAGGAATGCCGGTGAATACTACCGTCGCTGAAGGAACAACATTTACCATACAAGGGCAGGATGCGGGTAGCGGAACAGGGGCATTGAAGGGAGGGGATATCAACCTGTCACCGGGAGCTGGCACCACCGGCGGCGTCAGCGGTTCCATCAATCTCAATGGCGATACGAATGTTACCGGAATGTTGACCGTGACGGATGGCATGGAACTATTGCGGACAATCCTGGTGAGCCCTGATGATGGAGGCGGAACTACCGACAATGGGGACATTTTAGTGTCAGCGATCAGCGCCGTAAGCGCCGCGGCTTCCTCTGCCACGCCTTATTTGATAAAAATTGAACCGGGCACTTATGATTTGGGCGGAACCACCCTGGTGGTCCCGGATTATGTCGATATCGAGGGTTCGGGCAAGGGCATCACGACTATCAAATGTGTTTCCGGAAGCGGTCCGGTTATTCAGATGAAAAATTTGGACCATGGTGCCCTCCGGCACCTTTCGGTAGAACACACGGGGGGCAATATAGCCATCGAGATTGAAAATTCCTATGCTTCTCTATTTGAGGTCAATGCCTCTTCCACCAATGGATCGACTGCGAATAATATCGCCATAAAAATTCATAACGGAAGCACCTCCATAACCGCCTCATTATGCAAGGTTTCTGCTTATGCCTATGGCACGTCTCCCATAGGAATAGAATTCGATGGACACCCGGGGGAAATTCTCGATTCGGATGTCACAGCGGCGGGCGGAGGTGGCGGAACCTTATCTATCGGGGTTTTAATGAACGATTCCGCTGCCACTCCCACTGGAGGCGGCACCGCCACACTCACCAATGTGGATATTAACGCCTCTGGCGGAACTTCCTTCAATGTGGGATTGAGACTGGATGATAGCACCTCGGTTACTTTTAAGGAAGGCACAGCAAGCGCATTGGATAGTGGAGGAGTTGGAATCGAATTAATCTCCGGCTCCGAGGCAATCATCGATATCATCAATAGTCAAATTGCGGGTTTTAACGAATCCATCGGCCACAACGACGAAATAGTCAATGTGGTTCTCTCTCAGTTGGAACCCGCATTATCATTGTCTCCTTCACATCAAATTACCCAGACCTTCTGCTATGACGGAACCTTCATCCCCCTGCCAGATTTTGAGCCAATGCCGTTTGGAGGTTGAGGCTAAGATATTGCTGACTTTCCCTCACCGCCGGGCGGTCCAATGGCGGAGAGAGGCCAGCAGGAAGAATTCGAGGGCGGCGCCGTCGGAGAGGTTTACTTCGACTAAGCCTGCGATGCGCTCAAGGCTTTCGATAGCCCCGGTGAGAGCCTGAGTAGGTAGAGAAGCATCCTGATCAGTATTGCCATTTTCAATGACAAAGGATCGGGTGTGAATTTCGATTTCGCAGAAAAGCCGTTGGCGCACCCCTCTGGCCAAGCCTGTTTTTGAGGCATCCAGTTCATCATCGCTTAAACCCGCCGGGAGAGCTTCTTTTTCCTCCTTCCAGGCAGATTCTGCAATGGATTTTTGCATGGCTAGAAAGCGGGCCACCAGGCCATAGAGGGCAAGCACACTATCTGCCTTCTCCCGGTTATGCTGAACCCCCCGAACCAGACTGGAGAGCCATTTCTTGTAATCGCCGAGCCAGTTTTGCCAATCCTCCCCGGCCAGTAAGTCCAGTTCCACAGGCAGGCGGAAGCTGAAGGTTCTGCTGCGAATGGTATCGAGCAGGTTATAGGGGCGGGTGGTCAGCAAAAGGATGTTGGTATCGGCGGGCGGCTCCTCCAGGGTTTTCAAAAAGGCATTGGCCGAGGCGCTATTCATGCGGTCGGCCTCGTAAACGATAGCCACTTTGCGGGTTCCCTGGCTGGGGGAATGATGGATGGACCGGATCAGCTCGCGAGTGGCGTCGATGCGGATACGCCGGGCCTTATGTGAGGGACGCAGGATGAACAAATCGGGATGCTGAGAGATCTTGCCCGATTTCCCCAAAAGAACGCCCGCCAGGGCAAAAGCGAGTTCTTCCAGTGTGGTAAGGCTCCGCCCGTGCAAAAGAATTGCGTGAGCGAGACGATTTTTATCGAGGGATCGCTGGAGAACTTTTACCGGACGGCAGGAGCGGAGGGGTTCATCCAATACGCTGCTTAAGTTCATCCCAGAGTTTGTCCTCAATCCATTTGCGCGACCTGCTGCCGTCAACAACGATAAAACGCTCCGGAAGAGCCTTGGCCAACAGGAGATATCCTTCGCGAACCTTGCGGTAAAAGTCGATCGTTTCGTTCTCCATACGGTCCGGCAGATCGGTCGTGCGGTGCCGGATGCGGTCAAATCCCGTCTCGGCCGGTATATCGAGAACAATGGTTATATCAGGTATGATGTCACCAACGGCAAATGTGTTGATAATGTGTACCGGCTCGGCGGAAATCTGGCGACCGACTCCCTGATAGACAGTGGTTGAATCGAGAAAACGATCGCAGAGAATGATCTTTCCTTTATCCAGGGAAGGAACGATCACTTCGCGTACCAACTGGGCGCGGCTGGCGGCGAATAGTAGCAGCTCCGCCTCGGGGGAAATTTTTGTGCTGGCAGAGGCGTGCTTGAGCAGGTGACGAATTTCTTCGCCGATATCGGTCCCCCCCGGTTCGCGGGTACAGACCACATCGCAACCGGCATCCTCAAGACGGGTCGATAAACGACTGATCTGGGAGGTTTTTCCGCTGCCTTCGGATCCCTCGAAGGAGATCAAAACACCGCGTTTATTCTTCTTTGCCGATCTCGGTTTCTTCTCTTTGGCCAGTACAGGGGCCGCTGTTTTCTTTTTTGCCGGAACGCGATCAACAACCGCTTTGGAAGCGGTTTTTTTTGCTGTTTTGGGCTTAGCTTTTTTTCTAGGTGGCATGGTTTTAAAATTAATATCCTAAGTTATGAACTTCGGATGGAATACTTGATTTAAACTCGGATTAATTGGACGAATGTAGAGAATTTCAAGGAAAGTTCTTTCTGCACCCGTGTTAGTCTGTGTCTTTTGTAATTAAGTGACAAGGAATCATAGAGACGATGGTCGATCAATAGAATTCCAACCAATATTTTCCAGTTTTTTAAGAATAATTGCGGATAAAGTTTTCGATTTCAAAGAGGGATGGGCTTTTGCCATGGCGTACATAATAGCCGGAAGCAGCCACCCCCACGGTAAGGCAAGCCGGAGGGCTCAGCCCGATAATCTGGGCGGTTGCGTAGCCGGCATTGAAGTGATCCCCGCCGCCCGTCTCTATAACCGGTTTTTCCATAAAAGGACCGGAAGTCCACCAGGCATCTGCTTTATGGGCGCAAACGGCGCAATCCCTAGGATGAATGACAATGGTGGGGATGTCCAACCTCTGGCATAGACGGCGGGCCATGGTCTTGAGGCCTTCCTCATCTGGCTCGACCGGCTCATGCCCGGTCAGTTGAAAAACTCTTTGCGCCTCTTTCAGGTTAAGGCCAAGAGTGACATGGCCGTGATGTGTAAAGCGCTTAATAGTCGCCAACACGCTTTGGATATCCCCATCGGTCCGTTTCTCGGGATCGGCAAGATCGATGTAGAAATACCGCCCCCCTTCTCTCGGTCCGAGGTTGGGCAGGATTTTTTCGATCATGGCGGTGAAAATGGCGGTCATCTGAGGGATCATGGTCCAGTTCACCATGGCCACAAGATCGGCCCGGGAAAGAGCATCGATAAATTGGCCCTCCCCCACGATTTTTAAAATGTTCCGATAGGTAACCGCCTCCAGGCTGACCGTCTCTCCAAACATTATTTTTCCATCTTCAAATTCGATTGCGTTGGTTAAACCAGGATCGCACAGGGAGATGGCCTCGGTGCGTTCAGCAAATTCCGTAAACGCCGGATACACTTCCGGGTACCCCAGAGAACCGATATATTTCACGTTCATCCCGGCTTCCAGAAGGGCATGAGCCATAATGGGACCATTGCCTCCTAATTTTTCTTTGTGACGGTAAAGCTCTATGTTGGTGCTCTTGCCGACAGCGTCAGCTATGCGTTGGGCGAATTGCTCAATGGTGGAAATCGCGTGAAAATCCTTCCCCCCACCCTCCCGGCGATCGACCGCTGACATTATCCGGTCAACGAACCCGTCGAACCCGACCAAGGCCCGCTTACTGGTAACGAGACCACTTTTGCGAGCTAGTTCCTCCAGGGTCTTCGATTTATAGTTCATTAAATAAATTGAGGTGGTCTATCGATCAATTCAAGCATGTTGGGGAATAGCCCTGTCAACGGCAATCTTTTATCAACTACCTCCTTAAATCGGAGCGGTAAAAAAGACATCTTAATTACGAAGTGATAAAAAAATCGGTATTCGAAGGATTCAGGTTTGCCAAAAAGGGATCGGCCCGGCGTTAATAAATAAGAGGAGAAAGGAACAGGGAATTACTCAATTGGTCTTTGCATGGTTATGAGTCCGGGAACTAGTATAATGCCCTTGGTGGCGACGCTTGGCGATTCGGGCGTTTGGACTTATTTTCAACACTCCAACCTGGCCGGAAAATGTATCGTCATTGCGCTGCTCCTGTTCAGCCTGCTGGCCTGGACGATTATGATCGGGAAATACCTCGAGCTTTCACGCTTGCGAGACCTTAACCAGAACCTGGAAAAAAGGCTTGGTCAGTCCCTCACGATCCTGAATATCGAAAGGCCTTTTTGGCAAAACGTTCGCGGTCCTTATGCTGATTTGATGAGAAGCGCCGTGCACGCCTACTATCTTACCGATTCCCGCGCAGCCTCCAAAGCAGCCCGCATCGGCCATGTGGAAAACGCTCTGCAACGAGTGGTGGCCCGAGCCGCCATCACCTATGAGAGCAAGATGGTTCTGCTCGGGTCAATTGTCACCGGGGCTCCTTTTCTAGGGCTTCTGGGCACCGTATGGGGCGTCATGGACGCCTTTGGAAGCATCGCCCTTAAAAACACTGCCAGCATACAGATGCTGGCGCCGGGAGTTTCGGGAGCGCTCTTGACCACGGTGGCAGCCCTGCTCGTAGCCATACCCTCCGTTTTCGGTTATAACTTTTTGCTCACACAGACAAAAATCGCCATCACCGAGGTGGAAAATTTTGCCAGCTCTTTGGCCGACCGAATAGAAATCGAAGATTTTGAGACGGAAAATGAACCCGGGTCACAAGCCTTGCCAACGGATCACTGAGAATAACAAAAGATCGCTCCATGGCACGAACATTTCAGAGAAAAGAACGCCTCAGCGCCGTGTCCGAGATCAACGTTACGCCCTTGATTGACCTGGCTTTCGCGCTATTGATCATTTTCATGATCACCGCTCCTCTTCTCGAGCAATCAATCTCCCTGGAGTTACCGGTTGAATCACCTAAAAACCAGGGCCAATCGACAGAGCCGCGCTACCGGACAATTTCCATCGACCGCGAGGGGATCTATTATTGGAATACCCGACCGGTTACCCTGGAAGAGCTGTCCGGCCTGCTCGAAAATTTATCGGCCAACCCGGCGCCGCCGGTGTTGAACATCCGGGCGGACGCAGGATTGCCCTACCAGCAAGTTATTACCCTCATCGACCTGATCCAGGAGAAAAATCTCTCTGAAATCAGCCTGGACACACAAGTGGACGTCTCGCAATGAAACCTCATTCCAAAAAGGGTCTTTATTACTCCGCCCTTTTGCACGGGGCGGTCTTTCTTGTGCTGGCGGCAGGAGCCTTGCTGAGCACTTTACTGAAACAACCGGAACCTCACGTTTTTCACCTGAAAGCTCCACCGCTGACCGCTCAAAAGGGAACATTACCGACGTCGGCCTCCGAACCGGCTCTGCCAATACCCATCGACTTGCCAGCCATCGAAAGCGCCCGGCCTCTGCCCAAGCCTTCCCCTCCGGCCCCCAAAAAAACCGTCGAAAGAGTCCGCCAAAGCGAACCGGCGGCCAAGCCCATGTCTCACGACCAATTCGTTAAGAAATTCTCTCCGCCAAAACCGACAAAAACCCAGCCGCGCCCCAGGAAAAAACCTCCCCCGGATATACCGGCCATCGATGCATCAGGCATACAAAAAAAACTTAGCCAAAACCTTTCCACAACCATTCCCAATTCAGATAACGGTCATGTTTCTGAGGCAGAACAGAATCAGTTAATGGCGTTCCAGGATAAAATCTACGCCTTGCTCGATGAAACATGGAAAAAACCAAAAAACTTGTCCGGGACAAACTACGGGGCAACCGTCCGTTTTGTCGTCACCGCGGAAGGCCGCATCCATTTCCAGGAATTTCTGCAATCATCGGGCAATGAAATTTTCGACGCCTCCGTTCGCGCCGCCTTTACCGATGCCGGACCGGCGGAACCCCCGCCCTGGGGAAAACCGGTCCAAATGGTGTTAACCTTCCGTTTGACAGAATAAATTTCAAATTTTCCAACGAAAAGAAAGCAGCATGAACCTGTCCGGAAGTGAAATTCTACTGGTCGAAGACGAACCGTTGCTGCGCAAACGATTGACGGCCAGCATGGCTCGTTGGAAGGCCCAGGTTGTTGCCGTCAGCTCGCTCGATGAAGCCCGCCAGGCCCTTAAGAACCTCTCTTTCGATTTTGCCCTGGTCGATATCAATCTGCCCGATGGCCAGGGTCTGGACCTCTTGCGAGAAAATCGTTTTTCACCCAATACGGGCGTCGTTATCATGACCGCGGAGGACGGAGTGAAGAGCGCGGTGGAAGCGATGCGCTTGGGAGCCGGAGATTACCTGGGCAAACCATTCGATCACGAAGAGCTGCCTATAGCTTTCGAGCGAAGCCGCCAATTGAAAAAATCCGCCCGATTACGCGAGCACCAGCACAAAAAGGAATCAAAAAACAAGGAACTCTTTTTTTTCGGAGAAAACCTGTCCGAAGTAAAAGAGCAAATGGAAAAAATTATGCTGGCGGACCGTCGTCTGGTAGAGGGACTTCCACCCGTTCTGATCGAGGGAGAAACGGGCACCGGCAAGACCTCCATTGCCCGCTGGCTGCACCAGGAAGGGCCGCGAGCGGAGCAGCCTTTGGTCGAAATCAACTGCTCATCACTTCCCGAAAGCCTGGCTGAGTCGGAACTTTTCGGGCACGAAAAAGGAGCTTTTACCGATGCCCGCAGCACCCGTATCGGTCTTTTTGAAGCAGCCGACGGAGGCACCCTCTTTCTCGACGAAATTCCCAGCCTTTCAGCCGCCATTCAAGGCAAGGTGCTGACAGCCATCGAGGACGGCAAAATCCGGCGTGTGGGCGGAAACCGGGAGATATCCGTCAATGTCCGGCTCATCGCGGCCACCAACAAAGATCTCCGCCAACTGGCCATGAGCGGAGAATTTCGTGAGGATCTTTACCACCGCCTCGATCTTTTGCGACTGCGAATACCTCCCCTGCGGGAAAGAGGCGGGGATATCCTGCGCTTGGCCAAGCAACTTTTAAAAGGTTTGGCGGAACGTTACCGGGTGGAAAAACCAGTGATTTCAAAAGCTGGAGAGACCCGCTTAACCCATTATCCCTGGCCGGGAAATGTGCGGGAGCTGGCCCACGAACTGGAGCGGTCCATTGTTTTGGGCGATAGCCGTGAACTTGATTTCGCCAGGTTGCATAAAGGCGCTGAACTTGCCCGAGATTCCCGGCATGAATCAACGCCACCGAGTGATTGGCAGGAAAAGGATTGGACGATTCCCGAAACCGGCTTCGATCTGGAGGAAACCATTGACCGGCTGATTGGCATTGCACTGGAACAGACCGGGGGAAACGTTTCCTCGGCAGCCCGACTGTTGGGTGTAAAACGCGATTATTTGCGTTATCGGCTCTCCGGCAAACGATCCTAGCAGGTATGTTTTTGGGGATATTTCCCAATTTCATGTCAAGCATTCCCGAAATAGTTGGGGAGTATTTCCCAATCAATGATTTCAATTAAAGACAATAAATCGATGACAACTCCATAATCATTTGATTATCATCGAATTATAAAATTTCAAAAAAGTTGGCACACCGGATGCATTGAAATTGGCAACGATTCACTTAATTAATCATCTGGAAAACCAATAGAAAAGGAACGAACTATTATGAACAAAAAAATTAAAATCAGTTTTATACTGTTAACCACCCTGTTTCTGGGTCTGGGCAACGTTTTCGGCCAGGAAGGGCCGGGTCAGGGACCGGAATTTATGGGGCCCCCGGAGGTCCAGAGACCCGAATTGCCGGATCTTCCCGTGGAATTGAGGGGGCAAATCGACCTCTACCAGGATGAGAAGGAATCCTTGCGAAACGAACTCAGAGAGACTCTGGCCATCCTCGAAGACCCAACCCGCGATGAGATCCGCGAGTCCGTTCAGGCTTTTCGGGAGGAAAATGCCGAACGAATAGCCAGCCAGCACGAACTGGCCGCCGAAATCAGGGAAGAACTAAAGGAAATCCGCGGTGACAGGCCGCTTCCGCCCCACCGCCGCCCTCTGCCTCCGGAATTGGAAGTGAGGCGGGACGAGTTTCTCGCCGAGCGGCAGGCCCTGCAGCAGGAAAGACAAGAATTCTTTGAATCCATCAAGGATTTGACGGGAGAAGAGCGTGATGCGGCCATTCAAGCCTTCCGTGAGGAGCAAAGACAGCGTTTGCAGGAACAAAAAGAACTTCGCCGGGATTTACGTGAACAGATTCGGGAAGGGGTAACCGATACTGGCAACGGCAACGGTGGTTGAGTAAAACATTCCAAGATATAACCGGTTGAGGGGTTTGCCGGTTTTGGCAGGCGGCTTTTAGGGAGCCGCCTGCCTTCTTTTTTGGGACCATTGAAACCTTCCCATCGCTTCCTTGTTTATTGGGACTGTAACGTCCTTGGATTTTTTGGCCTGCCGATTGGCAATTTATCACTTTATGAAATTGCGTTAACTCGAACGAGAACTCATAATTTCGGTCTTCAGTTAAGGTTTTGTGTTTTAATGTTCCGCATCTACGCCATTGTTTTTTCGTTCATTGGGTTAACCAGCATCAGCTTTGGGCAGTCCAATGTCGCGGCCAGTAATTTTGCCAGCGAAGGGCAAGGTTTGCTGATTGCATCGACGGTCGCTCCCGCCGTCTACAACGACGCTCAATTGGATGCCTTGATCGCGGGAACCGATCCGGATGAAACAACAAAAATCTCGCCCTGGAACAAGGAATTCACACTGCAACTGCTGGCCGGCTATAATGACAATGTTCTGCAGGGTGCATTTGAAAAAGAAAGCAGCCCTTACCTGGGCGCATCCCTGGAAGGATTTCTCTGGCGAACGGCTGATGATGGCCGCAAAGACAGTTATTGGTATTTCCTTGCTGAGCAGATTCATTACCCGAGCGCCCAAGGGGTCGATACGGAAAACCTGGCCCTCCTGCAAACAAGAAAGACCTGGAATCCGGGCCAGACTTTGTCCGGGGGCTACAAGTTTACATTCACCTACGCCAATGAAGTTTTCGATATATCGAGGTCCGATTTGGAAATTGAATCCACTACCCTGAAGTTTGAACAATTTGATTTCGCGCCTTTTTTACGAAAGAATCTTTCACCCCAATCTTACTTGCAATTGGAAGGTGGCGCTGAGCGAAATTTTTTCAGCGATTCAAGTGACGACTACACCGATCCCTACGCCAGACTTTTCTATCAGAGAAAATTTTCCTTTGGCGGCGAGTTGGAACTAAGTTACAAAACAGGCCGTAAAATCTACGACCAGCGAACCCAAAGGGATGAGGAGGGTTTTGCCATCGAAGAAACCGAACTGAATTGGCAGTGGCATGAGGCCTCGCTAAAGTGGAAACAGGCCTGGTTAAATGAAAATCGACTGCAAACGGAGACAAAATTTACGGTAAAGCTTAACCGGGACAACGGAACAGGTTACAGTGATTATGATCGCTACAAGATCAGCCAAAAAGTGCGCCTGGAAAAAAACTCCTGGAGCCTGATGGGAGAGTTCAATTATTCATTTAACCACTATTCCGTGCAAACCGTCGATTTTTCCGATAACAATCTTTACCAAAGAAACGATCTTTCCGCCCTTGTCAGGGTTGACAAAAAAGTCTCGGAAAAAATGAAAATATTTGCCGAATGGGCGCGAGAGGAAAGCCGATCCAACCGATTTGAAGATACCTTTAGGCAAAATGTGATTTATCTAGGATTCGAAAGGATATTTTAACCATTGCCGAAAATAGAAAATAGTGAAAAACCCAAGGCTCGGCGCTGGCATCTTAGGATGGGACCGATTCCGATAGCGGCAACAATGGCCACCTTGCTGGTTTTCGCCCTTATCGTGGGAGCGGTCAGCCTGAAACTTCGCGCGCAGGTGCGCAGTCAAATCGTTGACCGGGACGCGGAGGTTCTTTACCCGGTCGCATTAATGGAAATTTCCCGGGCCGAAGATGATTTCCTGAGCGACCCGCTGCTGGAACCGGAAGCCGATTTGATCGAGGCAGTCCTCAACACTTCGGAACTTAAAGGGGTCCTGGCGGTAAGGATATATGAACCGGACGGCAAATTCGCCGAGGCTGTGCCAGCCGATTTTTTGCTCGGTTCCCTCTCTCCTGAGGACCTGGACAAAATCGGTCAATTGGAACCGGTCAGCCGTTATCACCCGAAGGGCCGCCTGAAGGATTACTTTATTGAAATCGGGGAGGATTCAAACAATCGGACCTACCCATTGCTGGAGGTAATCGCCCCCCTGCACCGGACCGATTCAGCCGAATTGCTGGGCATTGCACAATACCTGCTGGACGGCCAGGAAATTGCCGCTCAATTGACTGCTCTCGACGCCAACCTGTGGCGACAGGCCGGGATTGCTTATGGCGCCGGGAGCCTCCTGCTTATGGCGGTATTTTTCTGGGCCTTTGGCCGCCTTGGGCATGCTTACGAACAGGTAGAGGAACGCGGGCGACGGCTTTTAGCAGCAAATGCGGAGCTGGTCATGATGGCAAAAACATCGGCCATCGGGGCGGTCGCCTCCCACCTGGTCCATGGTTTAAAAAATCCACTTTCCGGATTGCAGGATTTGGTTAGCGGGAGGAATTCGCAACCGGCCAATATGGACAAGGAGGATTGGCAATTGGCCGTGGATTCCACCCGGCGCATGCAGGACATGATCAAGGAAATCGTGGATATTCTGCGGGAGGAGGAAAGCGATTCCGAATACAATTACACCTTAACCGAAATCAGGGATTTGCTGGTTGCCAAGGCCGAATCCTACTCAAAAAAAGCCGGTATCGTTTTTACTGCCTCCCATGCGGTGCCGAAAATCTCACTGGACAGTCGCCGAGGCAATCTTCTCATGCTCATTCTCATGAACCTGGTCCAAAATGCCATCGAAGCATCCCCCCCAGGGAAAAGTGTCCGGTTTACCATGATGGAAAATGAAAAGAACCTTCTCCTGAGAGTTGCCGATAACGGCCACGGCATACCGGAGAATAGGATTGAAAACCTTTTCTCACCCTGCCAATCAACCAAGCCGGGCGGCTCGGGGCTTGGGCTGGCCATCAGTCGGCAACTGGCCCGGCACATCGGGGGTGAGCTTTCTCTTGAGAAGAGCGGGGACGGCGGCGCCTGTTTTTTAATAACCATCAAAAATCCCGCGGACATTGAAACCCTTTCCCCACCCATCCAGTAATCCCATGCGAATTCTTAAACCTATCTTTATAAAAAAAGCCGGCCTTTTGCTCGTTTTTTACTGGCTTGGATTCATCTCGGCGGGAGCCCAGGAACAGGGGCAGGAGCTATGGCGATTTACTACTGCAGGAGCAATCTTTTCATCCGCCGCCGTGTCCGAATCCGGAACTATTTTTTTCGGTTCAGGAGACAACAATCTTTACGCCCTGAATGCCGATGGAACCAAAAAATGGGAGTTCACTGGGACGGACTGGTTCGACTCTTCTCCAGCCCTGGGATCGGAGGGCGTTCTTTACGTTGGATCGTGGGATAATAATCTTTACGCTCTCGATACCGAGACAGGGCAAGAGCTGTGGAAATTTCAAACGGGCAGCCTGATCATCGCCTCTCCCGCCATTGCCACCGACGGAACCATTTATTTCGGCTCCTCGGACGCGACCTTCTACGCCCTCAACCCCGACGGCTCCCTGAAATGGGAGTTTTTCACCCCGGATGAGTTGGACTCCTCTCCCGCTCTGGCCAAGGACGGCACCATCTATTTCGGCTGTTACGACGGCAACCTCTACGCCCTCAACCCCGACGGCACGCAAAAGTGGGTCTTTTCCGCTGATGCTGTGGATGGCCGGGATAATAACATCATTTCATCGCCGGCCATAGATTCGGAAGGGAACATTTATTTCGGCTCCGACAATTACTTTTTTTACTCGATTGATTCGGAGGGTAATTTGAGGTGGAAATTCGAGACGGAGGGAGAAGTAGAAAGCTCACCCGTAATTGATATATTCGGAACCGTTTTTTTTGCTTCCCGGGATGGTTATTTTTACGCTCTCGATACCGACGGTGTGGAAACCTGGTCTGCTGGCATTGGGGAGGTGGTTTACAGTTCCCCAGCCATCGATGACAGTGGAAATGTCACTATTGCCTCCTTTATCGGTGATGACGTCAGCAGGCTTTTTTCCTATACCTTTGACGGGCAGTTCCGATGGGAGTTCACACTTCCCGGCGTTGTCGACTCTTCCCCTACCCTGAGTGAGAATGGAGCGATTTACATAGGGGTGTTCGACGGAAATCTGTTCGCCATTGAGGGAGGCCTGCCGCCCGCTCTGGAGACTTGGCCCCAATTTTCACATGACCACCAGCATACCGGCCGACAACTCGCCGACAAAACCCTTCCCCCTCTTTGGTCCAACGTTGAATTTCTCTTCGATGATTGGGTGCGCTCGGACTGGTTCGGCGATTTTACGATCAACGAACAAACTTATCCATGGATTTTCCATACCGAGCATGGCTGGCTCTGGAATGTCGGCCAATCACAGTCTTCGATCTGGTTTTGGGACGATAAGTTGGGCTGGTTCTGGACGAGCGATTCCGATCTTTACCCATTCCTTTATAAGGCTGAAGGCGAAGCCTGGCTCTGGTATTTCCGGGACACCGGCTCCTTTCAAACGCACCGCTGGTTTCACGATTTCAGCACTGACGAGGTGGTGCCCTTCGAACCCGGCGGCATTACCCTCGAATAAAAGTAATCCTTCTCCGGAAACGGATTATTCCTGAGCCAGAAGTTTGCTTAAATAGGCTTTTCCCTGTTCTAAAGTTTCAAAAACGCCATCCATCTGCGCTTCATAACAGGTTTCCAGAAAGCCTTTGAAGTGAGGCCCTGGTTCCTGCCCCAATTCGATCAAATGCCGGCCCAGGATGATTGGTTGGGGAACGGATTCTTCAACTTCCAGTTTCCGCGCGTGTGCCAGAAGCCACTCACCGGCCGGAAATTCACTTTGCTCCATCGGAGGCCGGCCCTGCATGTCGGCCCACGCCACTCGAACCAGCCGGTCGATTCTTTTAACGGAACGAGCCAGACGGCGAATGGCGGAATCGCCGGCCTTGTTTTTGTAAAGCTCAACCGGCCGCATATGGGTCTTCACAAGGGAGGTCACCTCCTCTATTAAATCCTTTTGCTGCGTCATTCGAGCCAGGAACCTCTGGGTGATTCCCTTGCCAGCCGCTTCGTGACCCGGTGAACGGATGCGGCCATCATCACCTGGCGCCGTTGTAGCCGGCTTGCCCAGATCATGGCAGAGCACGGCGAACCCGACCACCAGATCTTCCCAGTCATCGCCCGTTCTCTCTTTGGCAAAGGCATCCAGGCAATGGAGAGTATGCACCCAGACGTCTCCCTCGGGGTGCCAGATGGGGTCTTGCGGGCATCCGACCAGGGCCTCCAATTCAGGATAACTGGAAAGCCAGCCGCAATTATTCAAAAAATGCAGGCCGACAGAGGGTTTCCTTCCTTTTAAGATCATTTTTTTCCACTCCTCGAAGATTCGTTCAGGGGAAAGGTCTTCGGCGGAAATTTCCCGGCAGAGGTCAACCGTTTCGGCATCGACTTGGAGTTCGAAGCGGGCGGCCAGTTGCATAGCCCTGAGAACACGCAGGGGATCCTCGGAAAACTTCTCGCTGGTAGGTCGGAGAATGCCTTTCCGGAGATCCTCGCGCCCGTCGAAAGGATCGATGATTTCACCACTGAGGAAATCCCAGGATATGGCGTTGAGGGTAAAATCGCGCCGGGAGGCAGCCTCCTCAAAAGTCAGGTACGGCGCCTCTTCGATTTCGAACCCACGGTGCCCGACCCCTTTTTTAGATTCCCGCCGGGGCAAAGAAAGATCAATAGGATATCCCCGAATCTTGAAGACTCCAAAGGCCCGGCCGACCCAATCGAGGGAGAAATCCCTTGAAATGGCTTTTTCGAGATGCTTTGACCCAAGCCCGAATACCTCGATATCGACATCGAGCACTGGAACGTTGAGCAAGGCATCGCGCACACAACCTCCCACTAACAAAGCCCGGCCACCAGCCTTTTTTACCAGGTAAAATATTTTGCGGCAGACCTCGTCCAATTCCTCAGGAAGGGGCTGAGGTTTTTCAGGCAAATGCATGATGGAACCCGTCAGGAAAAAAATGTTTCCTCCAGCATAAGGGAGAGGCAGTGGTAGACCGGTAAATGGTTTTCCTGAATGAGGTAGACTTCCGTCTCGGGAACCCGAATGCAAATATCCGCCATTTCATTGAGGCGACCACCGCCTTCGCCTGTCAAACCGATTACCAACAGGTCTTTGGCCCTGCCAACCTCGGCAGCATGAAGAATGTTGGCGGAATTTCCGGAAGTGCTGATGCAGAGAAGGGCATCTCCCTCCCCCCCGAGTCCCCATACCAGTTGGGCAAAGCCATAGAGGGGATCGCTATCGTTGGCAAAGGCCGTCAGGAGACTGTCGAAGGCCGGTAATGGAATGACGGGCAGAGATCCCTGCAGTTTGGCTGCCAATCCGGGGCCCAACCGTGTTTGCCACTCTTCATCCAGGGGTCGGGCCAGGGCAAAACCTTTAAGTAATTCGGCCGAGATGTGAGCACTGTCTGCCGCGCTCCCGCCGTTTCCGCAAACAAGGAGCTTGCCCCCACTGGCAAAGGCCGAACTGATGGCGGCATGAGTCGCCTCGACATCCTTTCGGCAAGACTCCAGGGCCGGGTAGCGGTCGATCATCGATTCGAGGTAGCGACTCATTTCAAGTGCGGTTAAAATAAACGAATTTGACAGCGTGGGGACAATAAAAAAGAAATTATTCAATAAGTGAAGCAATTGCCGAAAAGGAAATTGCCAACC
This sequence comes from Opitutales bacterium, assembly GCA_021772535.1. Lineage (GTDB taxonomy): Bacteria > Verrucomicrobiota > Verrucomicrobiia > Opitutales > UBA2987 > JAJFLU01. The sequence goes on from JAJFLV010000239.1 coordinate 18,524, forward strand.
TAACGGGTTGCTTGCTCCCGGGATTGTAATTTCTTGACCCTGCGGTGGAAGAGAACATTATTCAAAGTATTACAATTGGCATTTGATTTATAAAACCTGCATGCATGCGGTGGCAATCTATCTGTATCGGGGGAGAATTTGCACAAATGGGACGAATCCTTATCATTGATGACAACCAAAGCCTATGCGAAATGCTCAAATTGGCTATGGAAAAGGAGGGGCATGAAGTTATCACCGCGAACGATGGCGATGAAGCGGTAGCTCTTTATTGCGAACAGCCGGCCGACCTGATCATTACCGATGTATTCATGCCGATCAAAGATGGCATTGAAATTATACTGGAATTGCAGGGCAGATTCTCGAATTTGAAGATTATCGTTATCTCAGGAGGTGGTTCAACCGGGGTGGGAACGGAGAACGTATTCATCGCAGCAAAGGAATTCGGGGCTGATTACACCTTTAAAAAACCACTCAAGATCGAAGAACTGACAAAAGCGGTGAAAAGCTTGATCGATTGATCTAATTGACACTCAGAACTTTAGAATTGCTTTTGGGGCTATTCTATGCTTAAATTACCTCTCGATTTCAAAAAAGTTAAGTATTTGCAGATTCCAGCCGATAAATTTCCGGTTGCTCATTAGGGGGTTGGCGATTCGTAGAGAAAATAAAGTTTGGCATAAGTCTTACAGGACGAGGGCATTTACCTTGGTCGAGTTATTTATTGTCATCACGATCATAGGCTTTCTCATCACAATGGCCGTCCCGGCGGTTAGAAAAGTGATGAGGGCAACTCAAAACAATGTTATTGTCAACGACTTAAGAGTTTTTGCTTCGGCTTTTCAGCAATTTGCGGGAGAAACCGGTGAATATCCCGACGATCAGGCATCGGGCGCCTCTTTTCCAACGGGAATGGAGGGTTATCTCAAGGAAACCTCCTGGGGCCGCAAAACGCCCATTGGGGGAAATTATGATTGGGACAAGAACGTAAAGCACAAGGGGACCCTTTATGAAGCAGTGATCACCATCAACGATGCACAGGATAACGAAATAATCGTGTCCATGGAGCAATTGGGCGAGATTGACGAGGTGCTTGACGATGGGAAACTGGAAACTGGCTTATTTCGCCTCGGTAAACGAAACACCCCGATCTACATCGTTTCGGAGTAACTTGTTTCCTACAGAACTGAATTTCCCTTAAGCCGACTGGCCAGTCGGCTTTTTTAATATCAAACAGGCAATGATTTAATTAAGTAGCTCTGCCAGGTCTCCAGGATAGCGATAATAAATATCCTGGTAAAACTCTATCTCTGAGTTGCTCAAGACGCTGATTACTTCCCTTTCATCCAAAATCGCCAAATATCCGCTATCTTTTTTCGCGAAAACATAAGCGCCCTCCTCGTCAAAATCAAGAAGGACGCGATCCAATTCTCTCGAATAATTGTATTCGTAGAGCTTGGCAACTCCGTTCCCCGCGAGATGGATAACGAGGTCTCCCTCCTCACTTCCGGTCATGTAAGTTCCTGAATAGGTAGCTTCCAAGGAAACGATTTCGGCCGGATTGGTGACTATTTCGTCTTTAATGGGCGGAAACCGATCATCGATTTCCCCGAAATAAATCCAGGCAGATGTAGTTCCTCCAACCACCAATAAAACATAAATCGCCGTCTGTATGAAGCGCGTCAGATTATAGGCCCGTTTTTGAGCCTTGTCGTAATCGTCCGCCGTCAGCTCAGGGGGAGGCGTGTAATCAAATTCCTCTCCTGAAATGAAAACTATGGCCTCCTGCACGGATACCGCTACATTGCGTTCATGGGGGACATCGAGATTCGATGCATAAAGCTGGCCATCCCGCACCTCTATGGTGAAGTTCCCCCACCTGGATTTGGCTATCACAAGGGGAGGGAATTCCATATCTTCAGGACATGTCAGCTTGATTAGTCTTTCAATATAACCGCAAAGCTCTTCCCGGCTGAGATTCCCGATTTCGTTAAGGCCAAATTCATCCCCGGCGGCAAGAAAATCCTTATCAACACCCCGGGAGGTTACTTTAATAACTGTAATCAATGTCTATACAAGAGAGAGTATTACGAAATCCTTTTCGGCAGACTACCCTAATGGATATCCGACGTTTGGGCGTTATTGATCAATGCTCATCTTTCCGCATTTAAAAAAGAAAACACTACATTATTAATGCCTACAATAGATTAAATACATAATTTTTCCGAACAAAAAATAAAACAGGTAACAGCAATGTTGAAAAATATCCTCCAGAAGCAACAGGCCCGGTTTCCCGGCTGGGCCAGGAAATTCCGGTTGCCTTTGCAGAATTCAGGAGGTCAAGATACTTCTCCGTTAAATAAATAATGCCGAGAACCTCCAGTAAGAAAACAGAAGGCACTCTCACGCCGATGATGCGCCAGTATCAAGATGTCCGGCATGGTCTGCCTCCCAATACCGTTCTCCTCTTTCGACTTGGTGATTTTTACGAAATGTTTCTGGACGATGCCGCCACCGGTGCGCCCATTCTCGGAATCACCCTGACAAAACGCAACGGCATGCCCATGGCCGGAATTCCTTACCACGCGGCCGACAATTATATCGGCAAACTCCTGGCCGCCGGGAAAAAAGTCGCCATTTGCGACCAGATGGAAGCCCCTCAACCCGGAAAAATCGTGAAGCGGGCACTAACCCGTATTCTCTCCCCTGGCACGACCCTGGAAGACCACCAGAGCAATGCGAGAAGCAATAATTTTCTCCTCGCCCTCAATTTTGAAAAAACCTCCCTTCATGCCGCCTGGCTGGACCTTGCAACCGGGCATTTTCAAATCGCTACGGAAAAATCGGCCGAAAATTTGCTGGCGGTCTTTTCCAGTATCAACCCATGTGAGGTAATTTTACCCGAAGGGGCTCGGGAGGACTGGGAAAAAGATGACAATGTTCGGCATTGGGCTGGTTTATTTACCCAATTTTGTGAAGGGCGGCCCATAAACGAGCTGCCAAGCTACCACTTCGATCAACTCAGCGGGGCTCAGTGTGTGAGAGAGGCATTAGGTGTGCTCAACCTTCAAGGATTCGGCATAGATAAAGACCATGGCGGTCTGGGACCCGCCGGCGCTTTGATCCACTATGCGACTGAAAGCCTTTGCTCCAAGCCCGGCAACCTTCGAGGCATTCGCGAATATCGGACCGCACGCACTCTTCTTCTCGACCCTTCCACCCTGCGAAATCTGGAGATATTCCGCACTTCCGGAAACCGCCGCGAAGGTAGCCTGCTGGAGGCTATGGACGCTACCGTGACGGCAGCGGGAGTCCGTTTACTGGAGCAATACCTGGCCGAGCCGACCCTCGACCTTGGGGAAATAAAACGTCGCCAAAATTGCGTGGGGGGATTCCTGGAGGCTCCCGCCTACGCGTCGGAAATCCAGGAATACATGAAGGGAATTCGTGATATTCCCCGAATTCTTGGCCGCCTCCAAAACCGGCTGCGAAACCCTCGGGAACTGGGCGGCATTCGCGACACTTTGCGCCAACTTCCCTTCCTGCTTCAGGTTTTGGGGCAATTCGATGAGCCCGTTATTATGGAATTAACCGGCCAAGTTCTCGAATACCCGGAATTGCGTGATCTTCTTGAAAAATCCCTCTCAGAGGAACTTCCCCATCAGCTAAAAGACGGCGGCTACATCCGTGATGGCTATGATGAAGCCCTCGACCGTCTGCGGGGTTCTTCCCTTGAAAACAAGCACTGGCTCTCCGAACTGGAAAAAGAGGAGCGGGAGCGAACCGGCATCAAAAACCTGCGCATAAAATTCAACAACACTTTCGGCTATTTCATTGAAATCACCAAAACCAACCTCAACCTGGTTCCCGAACATTACATCCGAAAGCAAACCACCACAAATTCCGAACGCTACTACACCGAGGACCTGAAACAAAAGGAAAAGGAAATCCTTCACTCCGATGAACGGTCCATCACCCGGGAAGAGGAGCTGTTCCGCGATTTAGTCGCTCATGTATTGGCCGAAGCGGACTCCCTCGGTGAAACATCGCGGGTTCTGGCAGAAATCGATCTCTACATCGGCTGGTCAAAAATCGCCCGCGAATGGGACTATTGCCGACCCAACCTCGAGAATAGCCATGTTTTGCAAATTGAGGAGGGGCGCCACCCGGTGGTCGAGCAGACCATCCGCCGGGAGCGTTACGGCTTGGCCGGCACACGCGCTTTTGTCCCCAACGATGCCCACTTGAACGCTGAAGAGGAACAAATCGGCATCATCACCGGGCCCAACATGGCCGGTAAATCCACCTATATCCGGCAGGTTGCCCTGATCACCCTGATGGCTCAAACCGGTTCCTGGGCGCCCGCCCGGAACTGCCGTATCGGCCTGGTGGATCGAATTTTCTCTCGGGTCGGAGCGAGCGACGAGCTGTCGCGGGGAAATTCCACCTTTATGGTGGAAATGAATGAGACCGCCAACATCATCAATAATGTTACGGACAAAAGCCTGGTCATTCTCGACGAAATCGGACGCGGCACCAGCACCTATGATGGCATGAGCATAGCCTGGGCTGTGGTTGAACACCTGCACGGAGACAAAACCCGCGGCCCTCGCACATTATTCGCCACCCACTACCATGAATTGACACGGCTGGAGCAGTTGCTTCCAAGGGTTTGTAACTACTGTGTTGCGGTAAAGGAGTGGAACGATGAAATCGTATTCGTCCGGCAGGTATTGCGGGGAGCCTCAGACCGCAGTTATGGCATCCAGGTGGCGCGACTGGCGGGGCTTCCCCAAAAAGTAATCGACCGGGCCAAAACCCTCCTCGAACAACTGGAATCTGAAGATTCCAGCCACAATCTGGCAAAGAAGGTGAAAGGAGGGGGAACCTCCAAATTAAAAGAATCGCAACAGAGCTGGCCCCAGATGGAACTTTTTTAGGGTGTCTTTTTCCAATCACAAATACTCTGCCCTTAAAACCCAAAACCCACTTGGAAATATGAAAAAATGGACATTAATCCCATTCGCTCTGCTAAGCGTCTTCCTGCTCATTTCGCAGGTCTCGTGTGTCAAATCGCCGGAAGAAATATCGGCTAAAGCCAAGGAAAAAGACAAAGAAGAGGAAGAAGAGAAAACCATCGCGGAAATTGTGGAAGAGAGCGAACGCTTCGATGGCCTTTTCACCCTTTTCCAGGATAAAAAGAGCGGCCAGGTCCACATGCTCATAAAAAAGGACCAAATCGACCGGGAATACATCTACTTTTCACATACCGTTGACGGTGTGGTCGAACCCGGCCATTTCAGGGGGAATTTCCTGGAAAATTTTGTGTTTTCCGTCCGCAAGCACTTCGATAAAATTGAATTTGTAGGCGAGAGCACGGCCTATTATTTCGACGAAAACAATGCCCTTCATCGCTCTGCCGAAGCCAACATCAGCCCCTCGGTTCTGGCGGTGGCCGAAATCGCGGCCATAGATGAGGAAAAGGGAGAATTTCTCATCGAAGCCGACAACCTCTTTCTGAAAGAAAATTTCAGCCAGGTTATTCCATCGCCCGACCCGGATGAGGAAGATTCGGATGACAGTTACAAACTGGGAGGTTTGAGCGAGGACAAAACCAAATTCGTCAGCATCCGCAATTATCCCCTCAACACCGATATCGTGGTGGAATACGTTTACGAAGATCCCGTGCCAACGGCAGAAGTGGACCCTTATTTTGCCAATCCCAGAAATGTAAGCATAAAAATCCAGCACAGCCTGCTGGAGATGCCGCAGAACGACTATAAGCCGCGTTTTGACGATCCCCGTGTGGGGTATTTTCTGGATCGGGTAACGGACCTCACCTCAGCCAGCGTGACTCCCTACCGCGATCATATTACCCGTTGGGGCCTGAAAAAGGAAAATCCCGGGGCTGAGCTTTCCGAACCGATCGAACCGATTGTTTACTGGATTGAAAATTCTACGCCGATGGAAATGCGAGACACCATCAGGGAAGCAGCACTTTCCTGGAATGAAGCTTTCGAGTCGGCCGGATTTAAAAACGCCATGGTGGTAAAAGTGCAGCCCGACGATGCCGATTGGGATGCGGGCGACATCCGCTATAACGTTTTGCGCTGGACCTCGTCGCCCAATCCTCCCTTTGGTGGTTATGGGCCCAGTTTCACGAATCCGAGGACAGGTCAGATTCTCGGTGCCGACATTATGCTGGAATACGTCTTCATGACCAATCGGTTGCATATGGAGAAACTCTTCGAAACGGCCGCGCTTGATTTTTCCGCTGAGGAAAAACTGCAACACGCTGGAATGACCTGTTCCATGGGCCATTTCATGCAATACAACAACTTGTTCGGCAAACAGGTCCTGGCAACGTCAGGAGCCTCAACCATCGAAATGGAGCGGTTGGTCGACGAAGCCCTCCGGTTGCTGGTCTTGCACGAGATCGGCCATACCCTGGGACTTAATCATAACATGAAGGCCACCCAACTGCACTCCATTGAGAATATCCATAACAGGAAGCTAACCGAAGGCATTGGCGTTTCAGGATCGGTAATGGACTACCATAGCATTAATCTGGCCCCGCCCGGAGTCGAACAAGGCCAATACTACGACACCAAACCGGGACCGTATGATCATTGGGCCATCGAGTTCGGCTATTCCGAAGCTCTTGAAGACTCGAAGGCAGAAGCCCAAAGACTGGAAAAAATCCTCAGCCGTTCAACTGAACCGGCTCTGGCATTCGGCAATGATGCCGATGACATGCGGGCACCAGGCAGGCACATCGATCCGAGGGTAATGATCGGCGACAATTCAGGCAATGCCATCGGTTATGCCGAAGACCGCCTGCGCCTTACCTACGAAGTCATGAACAACATCAAAGACAAATACTCTATCGAGGGACAATCCTACCATGAATTAAGAAATGCCTTTCTCATTCTTACGCGCGAGCAAAGCACGTCGGCCCGCGTTGTTTCACGGTATATCGGAGGAATTTATGTCAATCGGTCAATGGTCGGGCAGGATGGAGCAAAACAACCCTTTACTCCGGTCAGTCTGGAGGATCAACGACGTGCCATGAATGTCCTTGCCAAATATGTATTTTCACCGGAGGCCTTCGGGACGCCGAAGGGCCTCTACAATTATTTGGCCATGCAGCGGCGAGGATTCGATTTCTACGAAGAAAACGAAGACCCCAAAGTCCACCGGCGAGTCCAAAATATTCAAAACGATATTTTGAATCACATGCTCCACCGCAATGTACTGGCCCGCATCACCGATTCGCGCGTTTACGGCAACGAATACAGCTTAACCGCTTTCCTGAAGGACCTGACCGATGCGGTGTTCGTGGCCGATTCCGGGGGAAACATCAATACCTTCCGGCAAAACCTGCAACTGGAGTATGTCAACCGGCTGATCGCTATTGCGGGCCCGGGGGGCGAATCAAAATATGACTATCCCTCGCGTTCGGCAGCCTTGCGCAATCTCAATTCGATTAAAATGACGCTGCAGGACCGGCCCGCCGGCAATGAGGAAACCATGGCCCATACGGAACATGTCCTTTTTACCATCCACCGTGCGCTGGAGGTAAAAAAATCCTGAGCCGGCCCACTACCAGCGAGTTCGTAACCGGGCCAGTTCCCGGTCGTCCTTTTCATTGACGATCTGGTGCAGGAAGCAGTCGCCATCTTCATTTTCACCATGCTTCTGGGAACGGCTCAAAACCCGAGCGCCATAAGAGACCTCGGCACGGAAAGCTGCTTCTACCTCTTTCGGTCCTGAATCCCCCCCGATAGCGTCGGGCAGGGTTTCCAATGCCCATTCCACATAGACGGCGTTGTTGACATGCTGGTTCAAGTCGAGGTCGTTGCGTCGAACCAGAAATGGTTTTTCCAGAAAAGGGAGATCGGTTCGGATTTTAGGCATCGGCCCAAGAGAGTCATTGAGAGCGCGTTCATTATGGAGAGGAAAATCGGGCAGGATCGGCCCGGCATTGATTGGTTTTTTCGTTTCCGCATCAACCGTGATAAACGAAGTTGTTGCCAGGGCCAGAATTTCACCTTTTTCATCGGTCAATTCGAACTCCCTAAGGGCAAATATTTTCTTCCAGCCGTAAGGCCATGTCCTCAGTGCCACCTTCTCCTCCCAATGTGGGTAACGAAGGACCTTCAAATGCAAACGAGAAAGAACCCAATTGATTTTTCTGGCCATCAAATCGCGCCCGCCGACGCCCAGTAGATTGGCATGCTCTCCAGCCGCATCTTCCAAATAATTCAGCAAGCTGATCGCCTTCAGCACACCGCAAGAATCCGATTCGTAACTGCGGACCTTGTAATGTAGAAAATGGATAGGATTCAAGGTTTGCTCACTTTCTCAAATATCCACTTCCAGTAACTTTCGGCTCGGGTTAGAAGGTAATCACGGTCTTCAGGAAGAAGAAATCCCTCTTTCAGCAATTCCGCTGCCGCTCGATTTACTTTTTGCAGATATTCTTCCCGATCAGGATAAAGAGCCAGGATGGCTGGCCGCGGGTCACCGGTTTCCGATTTTTCCCTGGCGGTTTTGGGGAAAGGAAGAAAGTTACCCCAAAAATCGGCCATTTCATTAGCTCCACCAACATAGCCGGTCCGCAGACTCCAGGGAGTATAAGTAGCCAGGGGAACCCGCAGCTCGACATTGCGGATCCCTCCAAGCTCATTTCCAAAAGAATCGACCTGAGGAATGAGAACAGGAAAAGATGGTCCAACCTTTGGAGGCTGAAAGTCTATGATCCCCATTCGCCAACGTGGCCCGTAATCAACCCGATAGGCATTGTGAGCCTGAAGCGGAGGATTGACCCCTGGTATTTCGGGAAACTTCAGGTTTTCCAAGTCTGCCAGAGTAGAATCCGCCAACCGCGGAAAAGCGCTGGAAGGAGGCGGAATATCTTTCGACACCCAGTCCGCCAGGCGTACCAGAAGAGCCCGGTAATTCACCTTGAATTCGAGGGGATTCCCCCGGAAAAAACGACCGTTATTAAACCCATCTTTTTCCGTGGGCGGAAATGAAGCCACAAAATGCTGACCTCCGGCCAGGTGGTAAATACGTTCGTTCTTCAATGGTTCCACGTCCTTTTCGCCGTCGATGGAGGTGTGTATCAACGCGGCCGCCCTACCCCAGTATTCATAGCCGGTGTTGATATAGAAAATTTTGGAAAGGGAACTTTCTGATCGGATATGAGCGAGCAATCCATCCGATTGCCAGCCGACCGGATCGAATTGTGTCCGGCTGGAAAAGGGAAAGATATCCGTCGGATACAAAAAAGCGGAATAGCGGTGGCCATCGCGCGAGGGCTGAGCGAAGCGGTGATTGAAACTGCCTCTTCCTGCCCCGGCGGTGATGATCATCATGCCGTCAAAGGCTTTCCTGCCTTCCTCATCGGTGTTGAATCCATCGTATAAAAATTTGCGCAGAAAACGGCCTGTTTGGGAGACCCCTGCCGAGATTCCGAAGCGAGCGGGAAACAAGCTCTCCTTATCATACTTGGCATAGGAAACAATATCGCGAATAGCTGCTAGTCCAAGGCCAACGACGGATGGGTCACGCGAACGGTAAACCAGTTCATATATCTTTCCGGCCTGGAATCCATTTTCCAAAATAATGGAATCGTTTTCATCCTCCTGGCTGGAAAATTGCCAATTATTGCGGGGTATTACCGTACGCACGGCATCCCGGCCATCCCGCACGGTGAGCCGGTTGTCCGGATGTCTTGGATCATCCACAACATATGGAATATGCTCCCGGTGGCTCAGGGAGAGGGTTTCAACCGGCTCGTCAACCGTCCAATCGCTACGCACCAAACCGGTGAGGGTTTCACCGTTTATGTTTTTTGCCACCGGCGCCTCCAGTCGAAGAAGCCCCTTACCCCTGGGAACATCCGCCTGCCAGCCAATCCATATAACTGTAAGTCCCTGCCGCATGAGCAATCCTTCTCCGAAAGAATTGGGATTTTCGACAGTTAGATTCCTGTCGGTGGCACGGTTGAAATAGTTGAGGGAAAACTTCCCCCCGCGATTGCTCACTTCGACCAGGGCAACCCCGTCTCGGGAGTCAGAATTAACCGGTTTGAGAACCACCAGATTAGCCACGGTCTCAACTTCACCTTCTTTGTTGCGAGGAGCGAGTTTCAGATCGACGATCCGGTCATTGGCAGGAGATCCAACGTCGATACCGAAATACACACGGCCTTCAAGCAGTTCATAGGAACCACTCGGGCCGAAACTACGGCCATCCAGAACAATTTTCCGAGATTCAATCTCCACTTTCCGGACTGCCCCAAAAAGGGAGCCGTCCAAAATTATTCCTGATAAAATACAAAATAAAATACAAAGACGAGACATCGAGGGCAATAATCCCGTCAATCAAGGTCAAATTTGACACCTTGGGCAAGAGGCAAATCACCGCTGTAATTGATGGTGGCGGTCTGCCGTCGCATATAGGCCTTCCAGGCATCGCTGCCGGATTCGCGGCCACCCCCGGTATCTTTTTCCCCTCCAAAAGCACCCCCGATCTCTGCCCCGGAGGTGCCGATATTGACATTGGAAATTCCGCAGTCGGAACCCCAAGGCGATAAAAATTGTTCTGCCTCCTCCATGCGGTCGGTGAAAATTGCCGAAGCCAGACCCTGCGGCACGTCATTGTGCATTTCCACCGCCTTGTCGAGGTCATCGTAGGTGAGGATATAAAGAATCGGAGCGAAAGTTTCCTCATGCACAATGGCCGCTTCAGACCCGATCTCCACCAGGGCGGGACGCACATAGCAACCGCCCTTGGGCATTCCTTCGAGAACCCTCTCTCCACCCCAGACTTTTCCTCCCTGTTCGCGAGCCGATTCCAGTGCGGCCTGCATCCGGTTCCAGGAGGCTTCGTCGATTAGCGGACCCACAAGCACGCCCTCTTCTCCAGGGTTGCCAATGGAAAGAGTTGCATAGGAAGCTTTGAGACGCTCGGTCAGTGAGGAAGAAATAGACCGATGGATAATGAGACGACGCAGGGAAGTGCAACGCTGGCCGCAAGTCCCCACGGCAGCAAAAACAATGGCCCGCAATGCCATTTCGATATTGGCCGAAGGAGTCACGATCATACCGTTGTTGCCGCCCAATTCGAGTATGGAGCGGCCCAGACGGTTGGCGACTGTTTGGCCAACCGCGCGGCCCATGGGCACGGAACCGGTAGCGGAAATCAGGGGCAAATCGGGATGCGCGGCGAGAGCATTGCCGGTTTCGGCTTTTCCCACCGTTACACTCAACAAATCCTGTGGAAGGTCCGGCATTTGTTCGAGCGCTTTGTTGGCCAAAAGGTGACAGGCCAAAGCGCACAGGGGCGTTTTTTCGGAAGGTTTCCAGATAACCGGATTTCCGCATACAAGGGCGATAAAGGCATTCCATGCCCATACCGCCACGGGAAAGTTAAAGGCGGTGATAACCCCCACCGGACCGAGCGGATGCCATTGCTCCATGAGTCGGTGGCCGGGGCGCTCACTGGCTATGGTCAAACCATGCAACTGCCGGGAAAGGCCCACCGCGAAATCGCAGATGTCGATCATCTCCTGCACTTCTCCTCGGGCTTCCTGAACGATTTTTCCGGCCTCCAGGGTGACCACCTCGGCCAGGGCGTTTTTGTGCTCGCGCAATTCCATGCCGATTCGCCTGACCAATTCGCCCCGCCGGGGCGCGGGAATCCGCCGAAACTTGAGAAAGGCCGCTCGAGCCCGCCGGACCGAATCCCCGACATCGGCGGCGGCGCAGGAACCCAGTTGGGCGACAATTTCCCCGCCGACGGGAGATGTGACTTTTAGGCTGTCACCGCCGCCATTTCTGGATTCCCTGCCGATCAAAAGACCCGGAAGGCATTCTCTTCCACCGAGGGAGGCAAAACCAAGTTTTTCAAACCAATCGCTGCTCATGCCAAATAGATTTCCTTTACTGGTTCAATGGCCGCCGTAGATTCACCTTTTCCCGACTCGGTGCGATAATAACGACCAAATCGGTTGCTCAAAAAATCGGCCAGAGACACTGCTTCCTGACGAATAAATCCCGTGCTGGCCAAACGACCCTCGGCCTGCAAATCGACTACCGCGCATATACCGGCGGCGGTCGTTATTTGGATGGAACTCCAATGCTCCCCGTGAACTTTCTGGTTATATATTTTCCGTGCGTCGCTGACCTGCAAAAGCTGGTCGTTCTTTTGCCCGCTGACAGCGCAAAAAGTCAACACCACATCCTGCATCGTAATGGGCACAGCCTTTTCCAGAATGTCCTTGAGGATTTCCCTTCTCGAGTCCAGCTTGAGGCTCTTGATGAGGAAACGCATGAGATACTGGTGCCCCTGGTAGCGAACAGTTTTATAATTAAGTTCGTTCACTTTGCCTTCCAAGGTTTCGCAGAGAGTTCCCAAACCGCCGGAAGTGTTAAAGGCCTCGTAATTAACCCCATCCAGGGAAAACCGTTCCAACCCGCCCAAAGGCATCAACTGAACCGGGTTGCCCTCGGCTATGGCCTCACACGGGTTGCAGTATTCATTGATCAACCCATCTGTGGACCAGGTAAGGTTATAGAGCATCATATTGGAAGGATATTGGGGAAGTGCTCCCACCCTCATCTTGACCTTGTCCAGGCTTTCGAATCCGGTACACAGATCGTTGGCTAAAATGCTGATGAAGCCCGGAGCAAGACCGCATTGCGGCATAAAAACCTGCCCTTCCTGTGCTTGACCGGACAACTCCATGACCGTATGAGAGGTAGTCACATCCTCAGTCAAATCGAAGTAGCTCACTCCGGCCTGGAGAGCGGCCCTGGCAATGGAAGGGTTAAGAAAATAGGGACAGGCCGATACAACCCGCTCTCTTCCTTCGAGGCATTTTTTTACTTCATTCTCATCAGTGACATCGAGATGAATAGTTTCAATGGGGAGAGCCTCTTTCAAGCGTCCGAGCAAAGCTTCGTTCGTATCCGCCACCGCTACTGAATAATCGCCGCTGTGAAAAAGCAGCTTGGCGATGGCGCCGCCAATTTTACCGGAGCCCAGAATGATTACGTTACGCATGGGACTTAACCTTTATTGGACACGGCCTGCGTGTCGGTTGACTCAAAAATTTTGTCCGCGCTGGCAGCTACAAACCCATCATAAAGGTTGCCCTTGGCATCTGGGTAGCGAAGAGCGAATTCGTAATAACAGGTGGGAATCTCATGCACCTGCCCACCCGCAAATTCGACCGGCATGCGGTCGGCAAGGGAAGAGCCTTGCTCCAGCAATACCTGGGGCGATCCTTTGACCCGGCCGCCGGATTCATTGACCGGAATGCCCTCTTCTTCCACCACTTGAAGAGCCTCTTCGATGGTCGGGGTTTTCTTCAGGTGGTTAACAGCTATGGTAAAATGGTTGGCATGCAACCCAAGGGCGGCAAACCAGGCAGCGTATTCGCTCTCCCTTAAAAGATAATTATATTCCTCCCAGGATATTGGCTCCCACAATCGACCGGACCAGAGCACCTCCGGGTTTTCCAATGGGGATGAGTCAATCTGGGAACATATTCTTTGCAGTATCTTTTGCGCGTCGTCGCTCAGGGAAGCGCAATCGAGAGCGCTGAGGAATATCCTGGGCTGTGAATGGTCCGGGTGCAGATAACCCCAGGCGTTTAATTTTTTCTCAGTGAAGACATATGGCGCCAGCGGTTCATAACCGAGCGCAAGGATGTGCCTTTGCAGCGATTCCAGCCGAATCGGATCCAAATCGAGGGTCCGAAATGCAACGTGATCGTTGAGAACCTGCTCGCCTCTGTCTTCGAAGACAGATTTGAGCCGGGCGGCCCTGGGCGCCATCCGTATATAGTCCTCCCATAGATTAAGGAAGAAGGTTTGAGTATTCATGGCCGTAACTTCCTACAATTTAATCGAGTATTCAACCCCTATGTTACGAAAATCAAGCGGTTCCGAAAACTTGCAAAACACTTCCGCCGGAACAGTTTGGAGTAAACTTTATTCTGGGTTGGCCGACATTTGATAAACTCCTCTTTTTCAATCAAAACGAGGTTTCCTTATGACTGCAATAAACCAGATACAATCGGTGTCTTCTGCAAAATGCATTGTCTGATTTTCATATGATCTGATCTGATCCAATTTATGAGCAACTCTGTCTCTCAAGAAGATATGCCAAATCCCGCCGTGACCACCCCCGTGGACCACTTCGGGGAGGAAATTCTTTGTTTGGACCAAATGAGCCGAATGACACCATTTTGGACCATGCTGCAATTGTGTCCTTTTCCAGGTTGGTTGTCGAATGAATCGGGGCACCGGGTGTATTTCAACCAGGCATGGCTCGACCTTAGAGGACAATCACTGGATTTCGAGCTGAAGGGCGGATGGGCGCAAGGCATTCATCTTGATGACCTCGAGAACTACCTCAGTATCGATCGGGATGCCCATGATAAGGGAATTCCCTACACAGGGGAAATACGTCTATGCGCTCACAAAAGGGATTTCCGGTGGATTTCTGTCACTGCCAAACCGCTGCAAGATGCTAATGGCATATTCATCGGGTTGGTCGGTTTTTGCCTCGACGTGACAGAAAGTAAAGAGCGAGAGAGAAAATTAAAAATCAAGAAAAACCGGTACGAATTAGCTCTCGATAATACCGGCCTTGGCCTGTGGGATTGGGATATTGTCAAAGGCAAGCTGATATTTAATCGACGGTACGCCGAAATACTCGATTACGATTATGAGGAAATGGAAAAAACACTTCCTCGCCTGGAAGAATTTATTCACCCCGAAGACCAGGCCCAGGCCCAGGAAAAACTGCAACGACACCTGGAAGGAAAGTCTTCGATCTACGAATCCGAACACCGGCTAAAGACCAAATACGGCGAATGGATATGGATACAGGACCGGGGCAAAGTAGTTGACAGAGACCATAACGGAAAACCTCTCCGAATGACGGGAACCCACCGGGATACCACCATGAGGAGGGAAATGGAGGAATCCATGAGGCGCCTCTCTCTGGTGGCCAGTCGCTCCAACACGGGTGTTGTTATCGCCAATGCGGAAAGGCGGATCGAGTGGATCAATTTAGCCTTTGAAAAAATGTCGGGGTACGATTTTTTCGATGTGGAAGGAAAGAACCTGGACGTATTTTTGCAAGGACCGGGCAATGATCCTGAAATCATTGCCTACATTGGGGATAGCATCCAGCAAAACAAAGAAATTCGAACGGAACTCCTTAATTACCACAAAAGCGGACGGCATTATTGGGTGGAAATCGACGCCACCCCGGTTTTCGACCGCAATGGCAAACTCGTTCAGTATATCGCCATCGAGACGGACATCACAGCCCGCAAGGCAGCTGAAGAGCAGATGAAAAAAGCCAAGGAGGCAGCCGAGGTGGCCAACCAGGCCAAAAGTGATTTTCTAGCCAATATGAGCCATGAAATCCGTACCCCCATGAATGCCGTCATGGGTATGACAAGCCTGCTTCTTGATACAGAATTGACCGAGGAACAACAAGACTATGCTCAAACCATTCAAACCAGTAACGAGGCTCTCCTGCGGGTTGTAAACGATATCCTGGATTTTTCCAAAATCGAATCCGGCAAGCTGGATCTGGAGGATGTCTCATTCAGCCTGACCTGCTGCCTGGAGGAAGCTATCGAACTATTCGGGCCCAACGCGGCCGAAAAAGGCTTGGAACTGCTTTGCCATATCGACGATAACGTGCCGGATTACCTTATAGGAGACCCCACACGGTTGCGCCAAATCCTTATTAATTTACTGGGCAATGCCATTAAATTCACCTTCGAGGGAGAAATTGTGGCAACCGTGACTCTGGACAAAAAATTGGGAGGCAATTATCTATTTCGATTTTCCGTGCGCGATACTGGAATCGGGATTCCCGAGGAACAGCAAAACATCCTTTTCGAGGCCTTTACACAGGTGGATTCTTCGACTACCCGCCAGTACGGCGGCACCGGTTTGGGACTGGTCATCAGCAAGCGACTGAGCCAATTAATGGGGGGCGATATCGGCTTAAGGAGTGAGGAAGGCAAGGGCTCAGAATTTTATTTTACGGCAAAACTAAGTCCGGACACCTCCCCTCCATCGACCGTTTTTCATGCCGCTTCACTGGTCGGCAAACGTGTGCTCATTGTCGATGACAACGCCACCACCCGTCATATTCTCACACTCCTGTTGAGCAAATGGGGGATCTATGCCGAAGAAGCTGCGTCGGGCGCCGAAGCATTGGTCAAACTGAACGATAGTGAACCCTTCGAGGCCGCCGTTCTGGATTGCCAGATGCCTATTATGGACGGCTTGGAACTGGCAGTCAAAATCCGCAATTCTCCGGACCACGGGAAACTTCCTTTAATTATGCTTACCTCAATGATGCATCCGGAAGTTGAAAAATTGCGGCAAAAATGCGGGTTTTCCGCCAACCTGACCAAACCGGTCAAAAAAGACTTGCTGCTCAATGGCCTCAGACAGGCTTTTCAGGATTCTTCGGCCTTGCACGGAAAAAATGACCGGCCCATGTCTCCCTTTCGAAACCTGCCGGAAACGAAAAATGCCGTCAAACTGCTTTTGGCCGAGGATAGCGCGGTCAATCAAAAAGTGGCTCTTTTGCTGCTTAAACGACTCGGTTACAGAGCCGATGTGGCAGAAGACGGCGACAAGGTGTTGAGTTTGCTGCAAAGGGAATCCTACGATGTCATTCTAATGGATATCCAGATGCCTAATAAAGACGGAATTGAGACAACGCATATAATTCGCCAAACCCTACCCCCGGATCAACAACCCTATGTAATCGCACTGACGGCAGCCGCCACTTTGAAGGATAAAACCAGGTGCCTGGAGGCCGGCATGAACGCCTACTTGAGTAAGCCCATTAAAATTAAGGAGTTGGCCTTGGCACTGAAAGTGGCACAGGAGAAAACAATCAGCAAACACGGGAGGAATCCTCTTCACAACCCAGATCAGGATGAACCGGTGTAACGGGAAGAAAGATTCCAAATCGTCCGGGCGTCTTTAATAATTCTTTGAAGAATTTCAGGGGTTACGCTTTGCACCGGGTCGTCCCCGATACCGCGGGCCGGGTCGATGTGGGTTTCAATGATAAGCCCGTCGGCTCCGTAGGCCATGCTCGCCAGGCAACAGGCGGGAACATACATGGAACGGCCCACTGAATGGGAGGGATCGACAATCACCGGGGCCCAGGTTTTCTGCTTCAAAAGAGGGGTGATCGACTCATCGGGATGATTTCTATAACCATCCAGCCCCGGTAATGTGCCGCGAGGGCAAAAGAAAAGGTTTGGGTTGCCCTTGGAGACGATGTACTCGCCCGCGGCAATATATTCATCGATCGGGCCCATATGACGACCCCGTTTGAGCAAAACCGCTGTGCCCGTGCCGGCAGTCCGTTTACCCACTTGTTTGAGAAGGGAATAATTGAGCGCATTGCGGGTGCCGATTTGGATCATATCGATATTCGCCTCCAGGGCTATGCCGATCTGCTCCTCGTCCATGACCTCGGTCACTACAGGTAGCCCGGTGCGCGCCTTGGCTTCGAGCAGTGTGTCCAGGGTTTTGGTGTCGCCCTGATAGGAGTGCGGCGTGGTGCGCGGTTTCCAAACTCCGCCCCTTAAGGCATGGGCTCCTGCTTCTTTAATGGCGGCCGCGGTCTCATACAAATAACCTGGATTTTTTGGATCAATGGTGCAATGCCCGGCGATAATGAGAGGTTCTTCGCCTACTTTGACACCACCCAGGCTGCTGCGATGTCCTGCCAGTTCGGACCGTACATCCATCAGCTTGTAAACCGACTCCATACGGTCCACCCGGTCGATGTAGGTAAGCCCCTCAATGCGGTTGACCATCAATTCGCTGCGCTCATCCCCAATGATGGCGTAAATATTGCGATGGGCGCCGTATATGACCTGGATCGAGCAGTCGAATTCGCCAACGATGGACTCCACTTTGTGCAACTGCTTTACAGTGAGCTTGTTTTCTTTGGAAATTATCATGACTATGTGAATCAGAGGAGAAACGGGTTTCCCCAAATAAAGGCCCGGTTATAGCTTGGGTTGAAAATTTAACAACTCCATAAATTCCTCCGGAAGTTCGGACTTCGCCTCGAAAAAAACCTTCTTTCCCTGCCACTCATATTGAAAGGCAATTTGTGCCGAATGGAGAAAAAGTCTTTTGCACCCGGTTTCCTTGGCAAACTTCCGATTGAAGCGGAAATCTCCGTACGTGGCATCTCCTGCTATGGGCAGGTGTCGAACAGCGCACTGCACCCGCAATTGATGGGTGCGGCCCGTTTTCGGTTCCAGTTCCAACAGGGAACAAGGCGATTTGCCCCGTCCGGCTTGAGCCTTTCCCACGAACGTCTCGGCAATAGCACCGGAATTGCCGTCCGCACGCACACGGATTCGCCCCCCGCGCCGTTCTTCCAGCAACCGGTCTCGCCAGAGAACCTCTCCTTTTGCAATCCTGCCCCTGACCAATGCGTAATAGCGTTTCTTCACCATCCGCTGGGCAAATAGTGCTTTGATGCGAGTGGATATTTCGGCGGAAACGGCTCCCAGGAGGATTCCGGAGGAAGGAGCATCCAGGCGATTGATAAGATAAAACCGGCTCGTCCCGCCATCCGGCCCGGTCCACTGGTAGCATTCCTCCTTCGGGTTGTAGGGAACCTGTAGCAAGGCTCCCCGATCCACCCCTTCACAGTTGGGATGAGACCGCACCCCGCACGGCTTTTCCAAAGCCAGCAAACCACTGGATTCCCCCTTAAGTATGCAGACCCCGGGCGCTGTCGGCAGTCCTTGCGCAACCATAGCAACGGGTCCGCTCATTGGTAAATATAGGTAATGCGGATCGTCTCCTTCTCCCGCAGAACAGCCAGCATCTCCTCTGTCCAGGGCCCGAAGGGAGCCCGCGACTGAATGGAATCCTGCCCGATAAGGGTGGCCACGTGGCCCGCCGTGGTAATGATAATCCTCAGATCATCGACCTCCCCATCCCTGGTCAGTTTGAATTCCACCACAACCCTTGAGTTTACCTCGGCACGGACTACTTCGCTGCGGGAAGCAAGAATCTGGAATTGCGAACCGATAGAGTCGAACATGCGTGCCAGGTAATCGCCGAATTCGCTGAATTTGGCGCTCACGGCGATGTTTTCCATGACCGGTGCGCGTCCGGAAGACCGCATGATCGGCCCCGGCACAACCTGGGAGGCGACAGTTTGCCGCGGTCGCGGTTTTTGGGGTTGCGCTGCCGGAGTTGGCTGGGGACTCGGCGGTTCGATATTGGGTTTTAAAGCCTGTTCAATCAATTTAACAGTCAAAGGCACATCGCTGGCCCGCAGGGGGTCCTCGACTTCCGCTTCTCCCTCGTTCGGAGGGTCCAGCATGCTGGCAATCCCTTCCTCATCGAGCACCTCATCCTGCTCGATAAAGTCCGGAGCCATTGGCTGGGGCGGTGGAATATAGGGAATGGATTGATTCTGTTGCCGCTCGACCGATTCCTGTTGGGCGGTAGCCTCGGGGAAGGGTTGCGATTCCGATAATGTGCCCTCGACAATTTTAGTGGCCTCCTCTTCTTCCCCCTCGATAAACGGTGTGTTTTCAGGACCGGTATCCGATGCCTCTTTTTGTGCCGCTTGTTGGTCGCGATTGGAAATATTGTTCGTCTCGTCCGGTTCGTTGGAAGGCACATCGGGATTTGTCTCTGCAAACCGCTGCTCTTCCGGTTCTGGGACCGCCTCCTCGTAAACATATTCCACCTCCCGGTCCAGCCTACGGTCAGTGGTAGGAGTTTTTGCAATCTCCCACGGAACCAGCCAAAACAACGCCAGATGCAAAAACAGCGAGACCGCCAAAGCCCAACCCGCATTGCGAAAGTCCTTCTCCTCCCGCAAAGAAGCGCCCAAATAGCGGGAAAGATCAACCTGCTTCCGGCGAGAGGATTTGGTTGTCGTCCCTGTCATTGATAGCTGTCGTTTTTGATGATGGAATTAATATTAACTATTATACAAAACCATTGCAGTTGTATTTTATTAGAACCTATCTCAAATTTCACGGTAAATATCTAGCCCAACTTGAGAGGCACCAGGAGGTTGTGCTTTTGCAAGAGTTCACGGGTTGCTTCAACCGGAAGGCCCATTACATTGCTAAGCGAGCCGTTGAGATTCTCCAGAATGATTTCCCTCCCCTCCTGGATGCCATAGGCTCCGGCTTTATCCAGCGGATCGACAATGTCCAGATAACGGCTGATCCCTTCCTCGTCCAGCTCCCGGAAAGTGACTTCGCTAGTAACGCAAAGAACCTCATCAATGCGCCGGGCCTTAAATACCAGGCAGATGCCGGTATAAACCGTGTGGGTTTGTCCCGAAAGTTTCCGCAACATGCAACGGGCCTCCTCCAAATCTACGGGTTTGTTCAAAACCATGCCGTCGAAGGCCACCGTGGTATCTGCAGCCAGAACGGGGCATTGGGTCTGGTCGGCCGCCACCGCCTCGGCCTTCAATCGGCAATTGTGCAAAACCACCGACTCCGCGTCTGCTTCGGAGTCATTCCATTCCTCCACCTCGGCCGGCACCACTGCAAAGCGCAATTCCATCTCGGTCAAAAGATGCCGCCGCCGAGGGGAAGAAGAAGCCAGCACAAGCTCCATCTCATGGTTCTGGTCATGGTTTTTTTGAATAGGCATGTTCACAAGTAATAGGGGGTTTTGATCTTTATTTTTAAATCAGCGTTAATCTGTGTAATCTGCGGATTTATTAAAATATGAGTGATGAAGGGTCAATTTTGGAAGCAATTTTCGCAATAGCCGACATTTTATAGCAATTTAAGGAAAGCGTCAATGGATAGGTTGGCTGCGTTGGATGCGTTGGGTCAAAAATTCAAAAAAAGTGAAATATATCTAAAAAAATCTGCAAAAAGGCAGAACAAACTCAAAAAACAAAATTTTTTCCAAAAGTCCGACAATATCCCTGATCGACCCCATCAATACCTCCCAATTCAACCCCAGATAATGCAGATTAACACCGATAATAGGATAAATAGCCCCCGATGGGCACATTCTATATGAATTATGAAAGATGATATCTCCACTTATCAGCGTGGTCTGCGGCTTTAGGATACGTTGAGGCATACATTCACTTAAATTAGCGTCATTAGCGGCAATAAAACACGACCTCTTTACCTTTTGAATCCCTCTTATGCTTTCAAAAGTTTAACTTCGTAGGTTTCGAAGGCCGCATCGTGAGTAATCACCGTCAATTGTTCGCAACGGGCCTGGGCAACGAGAATTCTGTCAAATATTCGCGTTCATTAGTGTTCATTCGCGGTTTGGATAATGTAATTCATATTCAACTGGGGAATTCAGTTTTAATAAAGTTTGCCCTATCGGTATCCGAAAATATTCTTCCCTTTTATGAGTTCCTTTGCCCTCAACGAATCCCTGGTGGCGGCCTTCCAACAGGTGGCGGGGGAAGAAAATGTGGTCACGCGAAAGGAGGAGATCGAGAAAATCTCCAAGGATTTTTACTGGTATTCTCCCATTCTAACCAGGCAATTGAAAGACAAGCGGGGCGATATCGGGGTCAAAATAGGAAATCTGGAAACGTTAATGAGAGTCGTTTCCCTATGCTGCCGTCATAAAGTGCCATTGCAGGTTCGCGGTGCCGGGACCGGCAATTACGGGCAGGTGATTCCGCTCCATGGCGGAGTTGTCCTCGATTTGGGGAAAATGAATCGCCTCCTTTCGCTGGATGAAGAAAACGGCGTGGCACGGGCTGAACCGGGTATCCGCCTCAGCACCATCGAAACAAAAGCATTGAAATCCGGTTGGGAATTGCGCTGCCTGCCTTCCACCTGGGTAAAAAGCTCCCTCGGTGGGTTTCTCTGCGGCGGTTCCGCCGGCATCGGGTCCATCACCTACGGAGGACTCGACAATAAGGACAATATCAAGTCGGTAACCCTCCTCACCATAGAGGAAGAGCCTCGTTTAATCCGATTTCAGGAGCGTGATTGCATCAAGGCCCTTCATACCTATGGGAGTACTGGAATCCTGGTGGAAGCGGAGATGCGATTGGGTAAAAAAGTGCCCTATGAACAGCATGTTTTCGTTTCCGGGGATTGGGATAGACTGACGGAATGGTCCTACGCTGTCGCCTGCAATGAAAGTTTGAGGAAACGGGAAATCGCCCAATTTGAATGGCCCATACCCTCTTATTTCCTTCCACTCCGCAAATATATGCCGGTGGAACATCATGGCATGTTCCTGCTGGTGGACGAAGCGCAATCCGGCCAGGTAATCGCCGAGGCTGCCGGCTTCGGGATCCGCCATACCCATACGCTCCCCTTTAAAGAACCGCCCCGCCCTCCTTATCTGACGGATTACACCTGGAACCACACCACCTTGTGGGCGATTAAAAAAGATTCTTCCTACACCTACCTGCAATTGGGCATGGCTGAAAATTTTACTGAACAATTAAGGGCCTTGTCCGCAAAATACCCGGGAGAGATTTTTCACCACCTGGAATATACCAAAGGTTACACCAAAATGAGGGTGGTCGATTACGAAATCCTTTGCTTCAACCTTCCCCTGGTCAAATACAGGAATGAAGCCCGCCTGCGGGAAATGATGGAGTTTTGCCAGGAAATCGGCATATCCAGCGCCAACCCGCATTCTTATTTCCTGGAAGAAGGCGGCGGGCATGAAGACATTGACGAAAAACACCGGCTGAAAAAAATTACCGATCCCCTCGGCATTCTCAATCCCGGTAAAATGAAGTCCTATCAAATCAACCCCTTTGCCAATTCAAAGGCATAACCGATTTTTACACTTGCTGTTACCCAACCATTTTTAACCTGATACTTCAATGGATTCATCGAATGTTATTTTACCGGAAATCGACGATCAAATGATTTCCAGCTTTCAAACTGTTGTGGGGGAGGAAAATGTCCTCACGGATTATGAGAGCGTGGAAAAACTGTCCAAAGATTTTTACTGGTATTCTCCCATTTTAAAAAAGCAGTTGGAAAACAAGCAGGCCGATGTTGCCATAAAGGTCAGCAATCTCGATGAGCTCAAAGCAGTGGTTTCAATTTGCGTCAAAAACCGCCTGCCCATCACCTTGCGAGGAGGGGGGACCGGCAATTATGGCCAATGCATTCCACTCTACCGCGGGGTGGTTATCGACATCTCCAACATGAATCGGATCCTTTCTCTGGAGGATGGCGTGGCCAGGGTAGAGCCCGGCGCCCGCCTGTTCACAATCGAAACCGAAGCGCGCGAACTTGGCTGGGAAATGCGCTGCCTGCCGACAACTTTCGTCAAAAGCACCATGGGGGGCTTCATTTGCGGCGGTTCAGGAGGGATCGGTTCCATCACCCACGGGATGATTCGTTCGGGAGACAACATGAAATCCGTCACATTTATGTCGGTGGAGGAGGAACCAAAGTTGCAAAAATTCGAGGAAGAGGAGGTTTTCAGCACATTGCACACCTACGGAACCAATGGCATTCTGGTGGAAACCGAGATGCGCCTCGCCCCCAAAGTAGCCTATGACCAGATGATTTTTGTCAGCAACGATTGGAATCGGCTCATCGATTGGGCCGACGGTATCGCACGGGATGACTCCATCCACAAGCGGTTGGTCTCAATGTTTGAGTGGCCGGTACCGGCGAATTTCATGTCCTTGAAAAAATACCTTCCCGAAGGCAGCCACGTCGTCTTTCTGGTTGTCAAACAGGACCAGTCTCCCGACCTTATCGAAGACGCCGCTAAAAATGGGATCGAGCACACCCGCACCATTCCCGACAAGGAGCCCATGCGACCGCCCTATCTGAGCGATTTCACATGGAACCACACCACCTTGTGGTATATGAAAAAGAATCCCTCCTTTACCAACTACCAAATTCGTTTCGGTCCCAATTTCCGGGAGCAAATTCAATTGCTTTGGGAAAAGTTTCCTCGGGAAATCCAGATGCATCTGGAGTGGATCAAGATAGAGGTAGATAAAGACCCTGTCCTCATTTGTCTTCCCCTCATCGATTTCATTTCGGAGGAGCGCCTGGAAGAAATTGCCGATTATTTCCGTGAGATTGGGATTTATACCTCTAATCCCCATACCTATATTCTGGAAGAAGGCGGCATGCATCCGGATATTGAGGAAAAAAGGGCTTTGAAAAAGAAAATGGACCCCCATGGCATCCTCAATCCTGGCAAAATGGCCACCTACGACCATAATCCCTTTGAAAAAACAAGCGCATGAGTGAAGGCTCTTCCTCTTTGAATCCTGTTTTTTAACGTGCTCGGCAAGGGACTGGAAAAAGCGTTTGCGGGAATCAACTTCATTCCCGGGGTGTCCGCCAAAATGCGTGATGGCATCCGCCTGACAGCCGATATTTACCGTCCAGAATCCGAAGGCCCCTTTCCCGTTTTGCTCATGCGCATCCCCTATGGGCGGGAAGTGGCTTCCGCCCCTACACTTGCCCACCCTGTCTCTTTCGCCCGTAAAGGATATATTGTGGTCATTCAGGATGTGCGCGGGCGGGGCGACTCGGAGGGAGACTTCGATCCTTTTCGGCAAGAGGTGAACGATGGCTATGACACCGTAATGTGGGCCTCGAAGCTGGAAAAAGCAAACGGCATGGTCGGTATGTACGGCTTCTCTTACATGGGCTACACGCAATTGCTGGCGGCTTCCGCTCAACCACCGCCGCTCAAAGCCATCGCCCCCATGATGACTGCCTTCGATTGGTATTCAGGGTGGTTTTACCGGGACGGCATTTTACAGGCCTCGACCACACTCTACTGGATCAGCCAGATGCTCCGGGATGAGGCCAAACGGGTCAAGCTGCATACCTTCAAGGATTTCGACCAGTGCTGGATGAACTTCGGTAAACTCTGTTATGCCATGCCACTGGTCCGGGCCGACCCGATTACGCGATCGGAAATACCTTCCTACGGACGGGAATGGCTGGAGCACAGCGCCTATGATGATTACTGGAAAGAATTCGACCTGCTCTCGCGTGCCCATGAATTGCAGTTGCCCATGTTTCATGTGGCCGGCTGGTACGATTTTTTCCTTCGCGGCGGTTTTGACGGCTATCAAACAATGACCGAAAGTGGCTCCGGCCAACGGGAGAATCAATTTATGGTCGCCGGGCCTTGGGCTCACATGCCCTGGGGAGACCGTTTGGGCGGTCATGATTTCGGCCCGGACAGCAAATTGGACATTTCCGATCTGCTCGTGCAATGGTTCGACTACTGGTTGAAGGACGTTGAACCAAAGGAGTCTTTAAGCGGGACGAAATATTTTGTCATGGGCACAAACCAATGGCGCGCCTCTTCCACCTGGCCCCCGCCTGATGCCCAAATGGCGGATTACTATTTCAATTCCCAAGGTAATGCCAATTCCCGGTTTGGTGATGGTAAACTATCCGCCAAACCGACCGAAGGAGTGGAAAATCACTTCGTTTATGAACCCGATTACCCGGCCCTGGCGCCGGGCGGTAATCATGGAGGTGAAACATTTCCCGGACCTTTTGATCAAGCGGAGGCTCAGCAATTCAACAACACGCTCGTTTACACCTCCGAACCCGTGAAAAAGGATCTTACCATAGCGGGTCGGCCAACATGCTCGCTTTTTGTCCGCAGTTCCGCCCCGGAAACCGATTTTGTGGTCAAAATAACCAGGGTAACCAAGGACGGAGAAGCACTTTTCCTGACCCTTGGAGCCATTCGCCTCAGCCAGGGAAAAATTGATGAAAATGGAGTCGCTCAACTCGATATCGAGATGGATGACACTGCCTGCCAATTTCGACCAGAAGAACGAATCCGGGTGGATGTCGCCAGCTCCGCCTTTCCCCTCATGATCCGCAATCCGAACACCGGGTTATCCCCCGAAAGAGTCTCCTCAGCGGCTGAATTTCAACGGGCCATGCAGGTTGTTTACAACGACAGGAAATACCCCTCCAGGCTGACACTCCCCATTATCAGTTCATTGGAGGAGGACACTTAGCGGTTGCTCTCGCCACGCGATCCGGCAAACTATTCCTGGCCCATCGAAATGGATAGACCAAACAATACCCCGTTGGTTACCCTGCGAAACCTCCACAAACAATATGGTGGAGGTGAAACGGTTTTAAAGGATATCAACCTCGCGGTGAATCAGGGCGAATTTATCGGACTGATCGGGCCAAGCGGTTGTGGAAAATCCACTCTTCTCAAAATGATTGCAGGGCTTACTCCGGTCACGGGCGGAATCCTTGATATTGCAGGAAAGACTCCTTCGGATGCCCGCGATCGGATGTCCTTCATCTTTCAGGAAGCCACATTGCTGCCTTGGCTGACCGTTCATAAAAATATTCAAACCACCATGCGGCTTCATCGAGTCGATAAGCAAGAATGCCTCCGCGTGGCCGACAAAATGGCGACCTTGGTCGGGCTGGAAAATGTAAAGGGGTTTTATCCCCGGCAACTGTCCGGGGGAATGCAAATGAGGGTCTCCATTGCCCGGGCCTTGAGCATTTCCCCTCAGATACTTCTTCTCGATGAGCCTTTCGGGGCGCTCGATGAAATGACCAGGGACCACCTTAACGAAGAGCTTTTAAGGATTCGTTCGATAGAAGCATGGACGGCCTTTTTCGTAACCCACTCCGTTTCCGAAGCAGTCTTCCTCTCCACTGAAATAATCGTTTTAACCGCCAACCCGGGAACTATTTACAAAAAAATTGCCGTTGATTTCCCCTACCCCCGCACCGCTAAAACAAGAGAATCGCCCGAATTTCAACGCCTTGTGGGCGAAGTTTCCCATCACCTGCGCTCCGTCGACCGCTAGTTAGCCCATCTCAATTTTCAATCTACGCTTCTCCGAAATGAAAAAGCATCTCATCTGGATTCTACCGACCATTACCGGGTCGGTTATTATCGGGCTTTGGTATGCGATTATTGTTATCGGGGGCCAGCCGGATTACGTGCTTCCTTCGCCCTGGCAAATATTGCAAGCCTGCGTGACCGAGAGGCATTTGCTGGTCCCTGCCGCCTTGCGCACGGGTTTCGCGGCCATTGTCGGATTCGTTGCCGCGGTTGGGGGCGGCAGCCTCATCGCACTCCTGCTGGCCTCCTCGCGCTGGGTAAAAATGTCCTTCTACCCCTGGGTGCTGGTCATGCAAATGACCCCCCTAATCGTCCTTGTGCCCATTTTTGTCCTCTGGTTCGGAGAGGGCCTGCCCAGCATTACGGCCATAACCTTCGGCATTTGTTTTTTCCCGGTGGTGGCCAACACCACAATGGGCCTGGTTTCCACTGACAAGAATCTCCTCGATTTATTCAAAATGAGCAATGCCTCCTTCACCCAGGAGTTTTTCCTTCTCCGGGCGCCCTATGCGCTTCCCTATTTTCTGACCGGGGTCAAGATTGCCGGCACCCTGGCGCCCATTGGCGCGATCACGGGGGATTTTTTGGCCGGGACCGCTTCAACCTACGCCGGCTTGGGTTACCTGGTGCAGAATTATCGCAGCCAGATAATGACGGCAGAGCTTTTCGCAGTGGCCTTCGTCGGCTGTCTGATCGGGTTTATTTTCGTGGCCGCCGTTAATTTCGTGCATTGGTACCTGCTTCACAACTGGCATGAATCCTCCCTTAAAGCCGAACATTAGAAATTTCCCGCCTTCGGTCTTTTTCTTTCTGCTTTGCGGTTTAAGCCTCTTTTTTTCAGGTTGCCGTCAAAATCCCAAAAAGATCGCCACCAAAGAGGGCCGAATCCTGCACAAGGTAATCCTGCAAACCGATTGGTATGCCCAGCCGGAGCATGGCGGGTTTTACAACGCCTTGATCAAAGGATTTTACCAGGAGGAAGGACTGGATGTGGAAATCCGGCAAGGTGGTCCCGCTTCTGTCGGCACCGAGAGGGTAGCCACGGGTAAAGTTCAGTTTAGCCTCAGCTCCACCGATCAAATCATGATTTTCGTGGAGCAAAAATTACCTCTGCTGGTGGTTTACGCATACATGCAGCGGAGCCCCCAGGCAATCCTCCTCCACCGGGACAACCCGATCCACAAATGGCAGGACCTGGATGGTAAAACGATAATGGTGTCGCCAGGCGCTTCCTGGACCAAACTGCTGCAAAAAAAATACAACATCCAGTTTAACACTATTCCTCTCGATATGGGAATGGGCAGATTCTTGATGGACACAGAATTTATCCAACAGTGTTTCGTCACTAATGAACCTTATTTTATCGAACAAAAAGGCGTGAATTCCAAAACCATGCTTATCGCCGATTCCGGATTTGACCCTTACCGGGTGGTTTTTACGGATCAGCAATTTGCTCGCGAATTCCCGGAGTTGGTCAGCGCATTTGTGGCCGCCTCAATGAGGGGCTGGGTTGACTACATTGAAAACGCGCCCGCTGAAACCAATGCTGAGCTATTGCGTCTCAATCCTGCCAATACGCCGGATTTCGTAAATTATGCCATTACTGCAATGCGGGACAACCGACTCGTCTCCGGCAATCCCGAAGCGGGAGAATTTCATGCCCGAGTCTCCCAAAAACGGTTGCAAAGGAATATGCGGGACATAGTGGAAATCGGCGCACTGGAAAAATCCATGCCGATGGCCGCATACATTTCTGAGGAATTTCTGCCACCGGAGACCCGAAAAGCAATTGCTCAAGCTGAATCCGAATAAATATTGTCTATATTTCAATGAAAGTATTTTTACTCCAAATGAGATTTATATTAACCGTGATTTCTTTAATGGCCGCGATAATGGCCACTGGCTGCAAGCAAAAGAACCAGACCACCATCCAAAAAGATGGGAAGGATCTGCCGAAAATTATCCTGCAAACCGATTGGTACGCCCAGGCTGAACACGGGGGCTTCTACAATGCTCTCTACAACGGTTTCTACGAAAAAGCAGGTCTGGATGTAGAAATTCGCCAGGGAGGCCCCAATTCAGTCGGCCCGGAAAAAATCGCCACCGGCAAGGCTCATTTCGCCATAACAAGAAGCGTCGACATCATGCTTTTCGCCTCCCAAGGCCTTCCCCTGATCATCGTTTCGGCATATATGCAGCGGGATCCTCAAGCCCTGCTGCTGCATAAAAGCAATCCTGTAAATGACTGGAAAGACCTTGATGGAAAAACCATTATGGCTACCCCCGGAGTCTCCTGGTCACTTTATCTGCACAAACATTTTGACATTGAGTTCGAGACAATCGCCCTGGATTACGGTTTGGGCCGGTTCCTCACGGACAAGGATTTCATCCAGCAATGTTTTATTACCAACGAACCCTATTATTTGGGAGAAAAGGACATTCCCATAAAAATCATGCTGATCGCCGATTCCGGCTTCAGCCCCTACAGGGCCATTTATACCAACCGGAATTTTGCTAAGGAGCATCCAGACATCGTGCGAGCCTTCGTCGCTGCATCAATCGATGGATGGCGCGACTATATTGAAAACGCCCCCGAAGAAACCAACAAAAGAATTTCCGAACTCAACCCACAGATGAAACGTGATTTTCTTAATTTTAGCATCAATGCAATGAGGGCAAATAATCTCGTCGTAGGGAATCCGGAAAAAGGTGAAAGATTGGGTCTGATTACCCCTCGTAGAATGAAAAAGCAGTTTGACGATATGATTGAAATCGGAGTCATTGATAACCCCATTCCGTTATCAGATTACATGTCGATCGATTACCTGCCCGAAGATTTGAAGGCACTCGCCTTAAAAGAACAAAATTGAGAGGCGAGGCATCGTTACTAAACTACTAATGTATCTTTCAGGCAGTAAATTTCGATGCTTTCTAGTTTTCCTGGCGGCACTAGCGGCTGGATGCGGGAAGAAGGAAAATAAATCAGAAGATTCTCAGGACCAGTCTCCGGCTAAAATTATATTGCAAACCGAATGGTACGCGGAACCGGAGCAAGGGGGCTTTTACCATGCCCTGATACATGGCTATTACAAGGAGGTTGGTCTGGATGTTGAAATTCGCCAAGGTGGTCCCAACTCCCTCGCCCCGGAAAAAGTGGCTACCGGCAAAGCCGATTTCGCCCTCGCCCGGAGCGATGAGGCCATCGTTTATGCCTCCCGGAATTTGCCCGTATTGGTCGTTATGGCCACCATGCAGAGAGACGCCCAAGCCCTCCTCCTGCACGAGGAAAACCCTGTGGAAACCTTCTCCGACTTAAATGGCAAAACCATCATGGCCACTCCCGGAGCTTCCTGGATCAAAATTCTCAAAAATCGGTATGGAATCCAATTTGACACCATTCCAACGGATTATGGCATGGGACGGTATCTCACCGATAAGTCCTTCATCCAGATGTGCTACGTCACCAACGAGCCCTACTATGCCAGCCTGCGGGGGGCCGAACCCAAGACTCTCCTCCTGGCCGACTCGGGCTATAACCCCTACCGCGGGGTTTTAACCAATCACAAATTCGCCAAAGAGCATCCCGAGCTGGTTCGCGCCTTTGTTGCGGCCTCCATTCGTGGCTGGAGAGACTACATGTCGGGGAACCGATCCCGAACCAACGCTCACATCGCCTCATTGAATCCTCAAATGACCGAGGAATTCATGGATTATGTACTGAGGACGATGGAAAATTACCAGTTGGTAGAAGGGCACAAAGATGCAGGAGAGCGGTTGGGCCTGATTACCGAAACCCGTATGAAAGAGCAGATGGATGACCTGATGACCGCCGGAATAATCGACAATTCAATCCCGCTGGAATCCTTCTTCTCTACCAATTTCCTGCCCCTGGACCTACAAGATGC
>JAJFLV010000240.1 GCA_021772535.1 Opitutales bacterium
TCCCCGGCCGGAAACGCTTCAAGGCCGACGGCCCCTTCATAGCCGACTTCGCGCAGAACCTCGGCAATGCGGACATAATTCATCTCGCCGGTGCCCGGCTCATGACGTCCAGGCACGTCCGCGACATGGATGTGGCCGATATTTTGGTGATAGTCCCGCAATAACTGAACCACATTGCCCTCCTCCACCTGTGCGTGATAGAGGTCCATCAGGATCTTCAGATTGGGGCTGTTTACCTCCCGCACCAGACGGACGGCATCCTCGACCCGATTGAGGCAATATCCCGGATGGTCAACCTTGGTATTGAGATGCTCCAGGCAAAAGATGACGTCATTTTCTTCCGCCAGAACGGCAATTTGGCTAAGGGCCTTGTGTGCGGTTATCCACCGGGTGACTGGATTTGGCTCCGTTCGATGGACGACTTCACCATTGGGGCCAAGCTCCCCGGCCAGGATAATCATGTTTCGGCACCTGATCTGCCTGGCCACCGGCAGGGACTCCCTCGTGCCCGCAATAAATTCCTTGCTTGTCTCCGGGTGAACCATACTGCCGCCGCCTGATCCCACAAAGATGCTGACCTGGACGCTTTCGTCATCGAAAATATCCAGATTACGCCCTCTCCAGGCCCAGAATTCCACCTTGAAACCGGCTTTGGCAATTCTCGCCACCCTCTGGTCGAAGGGCAATTCTGGATAAACCGTTTCCGCGCATATCGATAGTTGATACATAAAAATCAATTTAAGGACCTCTCCGCCCGACGCCAGTTGAAATTGCCGCCAATATGATATTTAAAAGGTCCCATTGATCGGAATGAGATACATTCCCAATATTGAAAGGTCGCTGCTTTTAGCGGTTCTACCGGATCATATTAGAGGGTGTCTAAAAAGTCGAAATGACGATGGTAGAGATGATTTGTGACATTCAGCAAGGCGCATCAATCGAAGTTTGGGCTGGAAGCCCTGTCTCGGTTGATGCAACGCCGCAGATGCCTCAAAACACTCTGTCCCAATGGGATGTGGGCGGGGATCGAAGGTCGCCACGTTGGTTTCGCGCTCACGGGCTTGCGCTGCTTCGATTCCGTCACGCACCATCGCACATTGCCACTTTTTAGACGCCCTCTTAGAGATTTCGGATTGGGTTTCCGATTATAGCCCCATTTCGAAGGTTATTTTTTTGTTCATAAACATTGGACAATGGTCACAAAAAAACGTTAAAAGATTTCTTCAAAGTTAAATTGCCACTCATTTTTTCACAGCAAACAGCAAGTTTCCGCCGGAGAACGGGGGTGAATGTTCTCCTCATTCTCCCTCAAGAATAAAGGCTTCCCGGGTGAGACTTGAATGAGTGAAAAATATTCAAAATACAAAGAATTTATGAAAACTTTGGGAAAATTACCGGAAATCATTCAAGGTGGAATGGGGATTGGAGTGTCTATTTGGCGCCTCGCCAAAGCTGTTTCCCAACAGGGACAAATGGGCGTGGTTTCCGGTACGGCAGTGGATTCGGTTATTGCCAGGCGGCTTCAATTAGGCGATCCCGGGGGTGATATTCGCCGGGCTTTGTCCAACTTTCCCTGGCAGGAAACTGCTCGAAAGGTTTTGGATAACTTTTTCATACCGGGTGGGAAATCGCCCAAGGACTCTTTCAAATTACTTTCCATGCCCTCGTTGCCCATGAAGCGGGAAAGCGCCGAAATGTTAATCGTGTCCAACTTTGTGGAGGTGTTTTTAGCAAAAGAAGGACATGATGGCCTGGTTGGGATTAATTACCTGGAGAAGATTCAGATTCCCACCTTGCCCTCCCTCCTTGGCGCCATGCTGGCAGGTGTTGATTTCGTTTTAATGGGGGCGGGCATCCCTTTAGCCATTCCGGGAGCTTTGGACGGTCTTGCGCGCTGGGAACCCGTCGAGATTAAGATAAATGTTGATGAGAATACCGAAAAACTGGCGTTTTCGCATCATTTCGATCCAACTGAATTCTTTCCCGGAGAATTGCCGGAATTAAAACGCCCCGGCTTTCTCGCCATAATCTCTTCTGATATTATTGCCAAAACAATGGTCCGCAAAGCCACCGGATATGTGGACGGGTTTATCGTGGAGTACCATATCGCAGGGGGGCACAATGCTCCCCCCCGTAAGGTAAGATCAATTACCGGCGATACAGAGCCAGGTTTCGGCCCCAGAGATATTCCAAACCTTGGGCGCATTAAAGATTTGGGAAGACCTTTCTGGCTGGCGGGTGGCTATGCCTCACCTTCAAAATTAAAAGAGGCTATGGATACCGGGGCCACCGGGATCCAGGTGGGCACTGTTTTCGCATACAGCAAGGAGTCCGGGATCCAGCCGGATATTAAAGAAAAAGTCCTCCAGCAATGCCTCGACGGGAAAATTAAAGTCACTACTGATTTCCGGATATCTCCCACTGGTTACCCTTTCAAAATGGTCCAACTCAAAGATACCATTTCAGATATGGGCAACGGAGTGAAAAGAAAACGGATCTGCGATCTCGGCTACTTGCGGCAACCTTATTTCAAACCAGATAGTGAATCCAAAATCGGATACCGCTGTCCCAGCGAACCCATTAAAAATTACACCAAAAAAGGTGGAGCCGAAGAGGACACCACCGGGAGAGGATGTCTCTGCAATGGATTGCTGGCCACCATCGGCATGGGGCAAACCCGCTCCAATGTTTCCGAAATTCCAGTTGTCACCTCCGGAGAAGATTTCACCAATGTTATCGAAATTGCAAAAATCTCAGGAACAAAATACCGCGCAATAGATGTCATCGGCTACTTGACAGGAAAGACCACGGAACCCTCTACGGAAAACGTTTTAAAACTGGAGAGTGAAAAATTTGTTACCTGACCATTATTTGCTACTTACGCCGGGGCCCATTTCGACAACACGGTCCGTTAAGGAGGTTATGCTCAAGGATTGGTGTACCTGGGATGACGATTACAACAAAATAGTTCAGGACATCCGGGGGAAACTGGTTGAATTGGCCACAAAGGAAAACGGCTTTTCCTCAGTGCTTATGCAGGGAAGCGGTACGTTCAGTGTTGAATCGGTCATTGGTTCCTCTCTACCGGATGATGGCAAACTTCTCGTTCTGACCAATGGGGCCTACGGTGATCGTATCGCAGAGATTGCCCGCAGATTGAAAATCGACGTTGCGGTCAATGACAGTGGAGAAAGACAACCTCCAGATCTGGAGGCGCTTCGCAACTCCCTCGAATCGGACACCGGCATTACACACGTTGCGGTTGTTCATTGTGAAACGACCACAGGCATGCTCAATCCAATAGAAAAAATAGCCGATCTGGTTAAAGCTTATGAAAAAGTCTTTATCCTTGACGCTATGAGCAGCTTCGGCGGCATCCCCATTGATGCTGCGGAATTGGGAGTGGATTTCATTATCAGCAGCGCAAACAAGTGCATTCAAGGAGTACCCGGCTTCGGGTTTATTGTTGCGCGCAGAAAGGAACTCGAAAGGTGCCAGGGGCGGGCTCGCTCCCTCAGTCTCGATCTTTTTGGACAGTGGTCCGAGATGGAGAAGAATGAGGGAAAATGGAGGTACACATCCCCGACTCACACGGTGCGGGCTTTTGCCCAGGCACTTGGTGAATTGGAGGAAGAAGGCGGTATTGAGGCCCGCTTTAACCGCTATTGCAAGAATCAAAAAACGCTTGTCGATGGTATGCTCGCTTTGGGGTTTGAATGTCTTTTACCCAGAGAATGGCAGTCCCCGATCATCACCTCCTTTCTTTATCCCCGCGACGAGGCGTTTACCTTCCAGCGATTTTATGCTGAATTAAAATCCCGGGGGTTTGTCATCTACCCGGGAAAAATTACCACGGGTGATACTTTCCGCATCGGTAATATCGGCGATATAGACCCGGACGATATTTTGAGGCTGATTAAAGCAGTCAAAGAATCGATGTATTGGAAGTAAATACATCAGAAATAAACTAGAACCTATCTCAAAATCGATGATGTTGATGCAGAGAGTAATTATGCGCTTGGAGCAAGGCGCGACGGGACTTGCCGGGCTGGAAGCCCTGCTGCCTCGTCGGAACGCCGCTCAAACACATAATTGCCTCTGTCCAAAGGATTTGTGCGCCTGGCATCTGCCACCGTGGCGCTACAAACATCATTCATCTGCGAATTTGAGATAGGTTCAAAAAATTCCGTGATAAAAAAATTGATCTCCGAAGCGGGCCGCTGCGTAGTTGCCGGGACATTTGGGTTTCCCGGCCTTTACCCAATGGCATATGGTGATTGGGAAACGGATTTAGATGGGCAGAAGGAGGCAAACCCTTCCCATGGGCGTCCTAATGTGGTATTCATTATGAGTGATAACCATGGTGCGTGGCAACTGGGGTCCTATGGCAATCCTGACGTTTATTCTCCCAATATCGACAGCCTGGCAAAGGACGGGATCCGGTTCACCAGAGCGATGTCTTGCAATCCCG
The DNA here is from genome assembly GCA_021772535.1 of Opitutales bacterium. Lineage (GTDB taxonomy): Bacteria > Verrucomicrobiota > Verrucomicrobiia > Opitutales > UBA2987 > JAJFLU01. The sequence continues at coordinate 4,472 of JAJFLV010000240.1, forward strand.
TTTGCTCCCCGACACGAGCATCCGTGCTGACCGGCCTCATCCCATCACAGCACGGCGTGCACCATTGGCTCCTTAACGGCAATCTTCAGACCGGCCCTGATGCCCGGTGCCCGATCGCTGAATTCACGACCCTTCCGGAAGTTCTGAACGAGGCTGGTTACTACTGCGGGTTGGTCGGTAAGTGGCACCTGGGTGACAATCTGCACCCGCAGGAAGGATTCGAGTATTGGGTCACGATGCCATCCGGCCTGACCAAGAATTTTTACGATGTGGAAGTGATTGAAAACGGAGAAATACGAAAGCAACCCGGTTACATCACAGAATTCTGGACAAATAGAGCGGTTCACTTTCTCGAGAAGGCAAAGGCCAGGCGAGAGACCAACGGCCAGCCTTTTTACCTCCACTTGACCTATAATGGGCCCTATTCGCTGGATCCTGACCTGCTCACCGATCCCAAACGGTCGCGCAATCGGCATACCGAACGTTACGCCAACATGCCGATGGACAGTTTCCCGCGGAGCAAACCGCACCCTGGCCTCTTCAAGCATACCAAAGAGCTTAATAACGTTGATGCCATGCGAGCCAGCGCGGCCCAAATCAGCGGTGTTGATGACGGCGTGGGCGAAATCATGGCGGCACTCGACCGGCTTGGGCTGGCAAGCAATACTCTCGTCGTGTTCACCTCGGACCAGGGTACCGCGGGCGGTTATAACGGTATATGGGGGATGGGGCACAATACGAAGCCGAGCGTCGCCTACGACAAAGTATTACAGGTCCCGCTGATCATTCGCCACCAGGGTCAGGTGCCAGCAGGAGCAACAAGTGATTTTCTCGTCAATAACTATGACGTGATGCCTTTCATTCTCGATTATGTCGGCCTTGGGGATCGAATGCCTCAGGGTTCACCCGGCCGCAGCTATGCGGCGGCGGTTCGCGGCCAATCCATGAAATGGGAAAATGTGACTTTCTTTGAGCATTTTTACACCAGAGCGATTCGCACAGACCGGTGGAAATACGTCTGGCGTTACGAGCAACCGGACGACCTTTTCGATTTGAAAAACGATCCGGACGAACTGCAAAATCTTGCCCAAGATCCGTCGCATCAAGATGTGGTTGCCGGATTGAAAAAACAATTGGAGGCGTTTTTTGACCAATACGCCGATCCCAGATACGACATAGTCCATGGCGGAACGTCAAAGACCTGGCGTCCCCCGTTTGTGGAACCCGATTTTGTCCCGGTCACAGACAAGACCCGATATTACGATTACGAAAAATAACCGCATTTACTAACGGCCAACCGCGCCCGCGGTCCGGCTGTTGAGATTGAACGGGCTCCCAAGGAGCAAGGTGCGCTCCCCGCGATCATACCATCCCCGTTCGGCGAAACGATCTGTATGCAGGTAACACCGAACCCTCACATCACAACTGCCCTCGGTAAAAATGAGTAATCGGCTGAGAGGCTCGGAATGATCGCCGCCATGATGCACCGACAAAGCTGCCGCGTTCACGAAATTGACTCCCCACTTCACCTCGATCTGTGAACGGCCGTTTTTTCGATCCTCGGGATCGGTATGGGTATGCCCTCCGATCCACATGTCGATAGCGCCCGGATGATCCTCCAGGAATTTCTCGAAGACCTGAGCGTCGGCGATGCTTTCCATCGGCTTCTTGGCATCGTCCACCAACCAGTAGAGGTAGCCGGCCCCCTTATTGTGTTCACCGTCTTCAGGCATGTAACCGTGATACCTCCGGTTTCCCACACCCATAGGAAAAGGATCGCGGTCGGGGTAGCCCTCCCATTCCCCGGAGCCTACTGTTGTCTCCTTCAACATATGGTGGTGCACCGTGACGATGATGGACTCCTCTGGTTCCGCCAGCACCTTTTCTTTCCACCACTCAAACGTTTTCAGGGTCACGGCGCCGGACGGATGGCCACCCGTTGCCGCGTCATCCTGAATGCAACCGACGGGCGGCGCGAAATCATTGCGGTCGCTCATCATGAGAAAAAGTATATTTCCAACCCGGAAAGAATAACGCTCCCATGTGCCTTCGATGGGATAGGTCCGGGAGGAGTTGTCAACTCCTGAGAATTCAGAATGTTCTCCCAGCGGGTCGATCCATTTACGAAACCATTGGTTGCCGGGGCTGGCGTCGTGATTTCCGCAGACCGAATAAATATCTTCGCGTTTGTGTTTTTGTAAGCGTGAGAACTGCTTCACAACCTCGATACCTTCCCGTTCGGTTGGAAGACCGTGTGATCCCGAAAAGTCTCCCGCGCAGATTGCGATATCCCACGCAAACTGTTCGTCCGACTCCGAATCGGCAATTGCGCTCCCCAGGCTCTCACGCGCGTCCAGACGAGGAATCGTGCCCGATTCGTGGGGGAGAAGGTCCCCCTCGGGATTCAGTCGCTTAAGTTCCTTCATCCGCAGAAATAGATCGGAAAAGACATGAGGATCCGACATCGCCCACAGATGGAACTGCGATCTTTCGCCATCGCCAGTGTTGACAGGATCATCCATAGCTCCTTGAGAGGCGACACCGGCGATCAGGGAAAGACCTAAAACCGCGAAAGTCCCCAAAAGTCTCCTGCCGGGACGCTGTAAGCGATGAAACAACTGTTCTGGGAAGATGGCCATCATTGCGGAAATCAAAATAAATTTGAGTGACATATCCCAGCAACATCTTTCACCTCCTCCATGTGTGTGGGACCCCAATCCAGAATACTGTAGAGGGTAATAATTCAAGAGGATATAATTAACAAAGAAATCCCTCGTTTCAAGTTCCTCCTCATATTCAACGCTGTGAACATTTGAGTTATTCTTCCCCATAGCCCGCAACTCAAATAACTATTCCGGATTTCTATAATGACCGGGATGTTTTCCTGACTACTGCCGGACGCACAATATAAGCAACGCTCCCAGCAAGCAGGCGGCGGCCACGACCGCAAAAGCAGAGGCGGATTGATTGGTCGCGTCAATCGCTGCTCCGATCACGACATCGCCGACAGCCGCAAATCCGTAGGCGCTCGCATCCATCAATCCCACGCCCGTGCCGGTACGGCGACGGCCAAGCAAGTCCGCACATAAGGCCCAGAAGGAGGACATGGGACCATAAACCAGAAACCCAATGCAAAAAAGCATGAACATGCCCGCAATTTTTGCATCGGCCGGAATCAAATACAAAAGCATGGACACGCAAGCGGCAGGGAACAGAAAAAGGGCTATGGTGCGAGAGCGGTTGGAACCCATCATGCGATCGGAAATCTGACCCGCTGATAAAGCGCCGCATGCCATGCCGATGGGAAGCACGATTACAATCCAGGCGCTTGTTGGATCCTCTTTCCAGCCGCTTCCCATAAAATGAAGGGGAACCCAATGCAAAAGACCATAGCGTGCGGTCGTCACACAACCGACAGCAAGACAGGCGATGAGAAACCGGGTGTTTCTGAGAACATACAGGTAACGCTGCAGGGAACTTTCGCCAGCCTCATCTGACTCATCGCAAGAGTGAGAGAATCTATCCGATTCAGCCGCCGGAATCGGTTTGAAATTGAGATCCTCCGGACGATCCCGTGCGATCAAAAAAAATACGCTTCCTCCGATGAGCAATAACAAAACTGGCAATCGAAAAAGCCACGGCCAGGAAAAATTCAGATGTAATAGTGCGATACAAAGGGTAAACGTAAGCACACTCGAAAACCCCGTCGCGAACACGTAATAACCAAAAGCTTTCCCCCGCTCGTGATGGCCCCACCAATTGGAAATCAATCGGCTTCCCGGCGCCCAACCAAGTGACTGAACATAACCGTTCAGGCTCCAGGGAATTATCAAGGTAAGAAATGATCGGCCAAAACTCGTTGTCCAATTGAACACGACAGAGAGAACGGCCCCGATGGTCATCAACCAGCGTGCGCCGAATTTGTCGCCCAAATTGCCATTAACGGCTTGGCCAAAGCCGTAACATAATAGCATCGCCCCGCCAATAGCCCCTACTTCGGTCGCCGAAAGTCCCAATTCATCTTGCAGCGGTTTCACCGCAAAACCAAAATTCTGGCGACCAGTGTAATAAAAAAGGTAGCAGAACATTGTTGCCAGCAGCATGCGCCACTGCGCCTTCCGAAAATTTTTTTTCATAACGCGGCGTGGAATGACATTGGCATAACAAATGATCGATTATAGAGGCTATTGTGCAATTTCGATTAAATTATCGACACCAACGGTATATGGCAAGCGCGAGTATTTTTACGCAACGGTTAAACTCATCGATACTGATATATTCATCCGGTCTGTGTGCCTGAGCGATTGAACCTGGGCCGAAAATAACGGTCGGAATTTTTCCCTCGTTAATCAGAATATCCATGTCAGCGCCAAACGGAGATCCGCTAACGGCCGGTCTTTTCCCTGTAAAAATTTCCGCCGCACCAGCGATTTCGGATACGATGGGATGACTTTTATCAACATAGGAACAATTTCTATGGTGTAGAAAAACCGTATCCACCGTTTGATTTCGTAGCCATGGATCCGATCTAACGCCATTTTCAATATACCTTCTTATCGATTCCATAATTTCAAGAACCGACCCGAGCCCGGGATTGAAATATACACAACCTCGCAGGATGCACCGGTTGGCCGTAACGGTAGTATAGGCGCCTCCTTCCACCTCTCCCATCACACAGGAAAAGGGATTTCCCCTTTCGTAAGCCGAATGGGGTATTTTTTGATTAAAATCCTCTTCCAGCTTGAGAAGACTCTGGATTATCACCGGCAGCTTTTCGATTGCGCTTACTCCTACTTTATTTCCCTCTTGCCACCTCACTCCCGGCGAAGCAGGAAAACCCGGAACTGTGATTTGCCAATAAACATTTCCCGGAGTGGCAACGAAAATCTGGTTTTCTGACGGTTCCATAACAATAGCCGCATCTGCGGTTATCCCCTTGTCGAGAAACGCCAACGTGCCGTTTCCCCCATGCTCTTCGTTCACTGCGCTTGCAAAGATAACATCGCCTTTCAAAGAGACACCGGCCTGGCGCAGGCTCCTTAATGCCGATACTGCGGCAATTAATCCTCCTTTCATATCGGCCGTGCCCCGTCCGTATAATTTGCCATCTTCCAGGACCGCTCCGAAGGGATCACGGCTCCAATCGTCGACGGGTTCCACAGTTACGTTATCCATATGGCCGCTGAGCAAAAGAGACCGCCCCCCTCCAGTCCCTTTCCAAACCGCTTTTAGATTTGGTCGATTATTGTAATTGAGCACCTCGATTTTTCCCGATTCAACGAGCGCTTCATAGGTTGGAATACGGGAATAGGGCAAAATAAGATCATATTTCCAATGTGACGGATACTGCGCAGCGCCGGGATACTTCTCAAACAAACGCTTGATGTCCGGTTCCCAAAGGTCTACCTGAAAATCGAGCTCCCGGAGATGGTTTGAAAGAAATTCCTGAGCTTCTCTTTCCTCCCCGGTGATGCTGGGGATCCTTACGATCTTGGTTAATAGTTCGACATTTTGCTGCTTAAGCTCGTCGCAGGCGTCAAGAATCTTCTCTTCCATTTATTCGAGAATTAATAGAACTAAAATTAAACCCAGGCTCATCCCTCTTTGATATCTCCTAAAGCAAGGTCGAATTTTTCCAGGAATTCTTCCACCGCTTCCTTGTTATGGGCAAGCGAGAGATAAAGCTTCGTCCCCATCGGATTTAGAAACACCAACCGTTTCAGCAGGGCAAGCATAAGCCTTCCCCCGCGTTCACGGTTTGAAGCCTTCCAACTGCGGTGGTCTCGTATTGGTTGCGCCGAAAAAGCGATCTGGGCCAGCGGGCCATCCCCAAGAATCTGCGCAATTTCGCCCCGCCCCTTTATCAAGCTGCCCATTCCATCCCGAAGTCGGGCGCCGGATTCATGCAAGCGTTCGTAAACGCCCTTTTCGGATAAAACATCAATCGTGGCGAGCGAGGCTGAAGATGAAACTGGGTTCCCTCCGCTGGTTGAGGCAGACCATGCATAAAAAGGTCCAGGCAGTCTCTTTTCGTCTACCACATCCATAATCTCCGCCCGTCCCCCAAAGGCGCCGATGGGAAACCCGCCTCCAAGTCCTTTGCCATAAGCCACCAAGTCGGGTTTGACGCCATAATACTCCTGCGCGCCCCCAAGGGCCATTCGGAAACCGGTTACCACCTCATCGAAAATCAGAATAATGCCAAGGCGTTTCGTCACCGCCCGCAATCCTTCCAGAAAACCGGGAAGGGGCGCTATACAACGATGAAGAGGTTCGACAATTACGGCCGCCAACTCATCTGAATTCTCAGAAAGGATATTCGCCGTTGTCTCGATATCGTTAAAAGGCGCTACCAGAACGTCGCGTTCAACCCACGGCGCTCCGGTGCCGGTGGCATCGGGCTGTGGAAAAGGCGGCAGCCGGTCACCTACCAGGCTTGTCACACCTTCCGGATGCTGGCCGTGATAAGCCCCTTCAAATTTCAGGATCTTGGGACGCCCGGTGGCAGTTCGCGCCACCCGCAGGCAAAGCATGGTCGCTTCCGTTCCCGAGGCCACAAAACGGATTCGTTCGATAAATGGGCAAATTTCTGAAATCCGCTCCGCAAGCTCAACCAGCGGTGCGTTAACGGCGGCGAAATTTGCACCCTGTTTTGCCGCTTTAATAGCCGCTTCGAGGACCTTCGGATGGGCATGGCCGACCAATGCCGAGCCCCACGCCATCGTCATATCGAGAAATTTATTTTCCTCAGTGTCCCACACCCGGCAACCCTCGCCGCGATTGAGAACAGGCACAAGCTCGGGCGGGATTCCGAATTCTCCGTTCGACCCAGCCGGAAATAATCTTAGCGCACGCCGTCGGTAATCAATCATTGCGGGATAACATCAAAGATTCTTCGTGAATTATTGTGGGAACAAATTTCAGGAATTCCTTCCGTTGCCAGTCGAGGACACTTCGCCTTCAGCGTTCCTCGGTGACTATTAATGGTGGCGAGACCCAGAATCGAACTGGGGACACAAGGATTTTCAGTCCTCTGCTCTACCGACTGAGCTATCTCGCCCCTAATTGCCCGGAAAAGGGCGGATATAGAACATTGTTTTGGAGAAGGTCAACCGCGTTTTGTAAATATTCCCGGAACCGGATACTAAAAAAGTTTTGGCTTCCTTTCTTAATCGATCCCGGGCAAGCGCCCATATTTCCGGACATAGGCAATAACAAAATCACGCGCTTGAACAGGGATGCGGTGGACGCTGTCTTCGGTAAGCTCAAAGCGCTCAACCAACTCACGAGCAGCGAAGCTGTTGGTGATGAGTGTATAGATGGTCTTTTTTTCACCAATCTGGAATTCTTCGGCTTCGAGAATATCCCGGATTTGTGCGGGTGTCAGGTCAAGAATGACAAGGGTGTTTCCCCAAGGGAGAATTTCATAAAAGTCGCGTACTTCTATTGGACCAGCCGAAAGATCTTGCATATTGGCGCCCGGATTTTGCCAGCCAAAATCGGTTTGATAAGCTTCCATCCAAATTCGGGCTACCATGGCGCGTAATTCCTTATCGCGTTGCAGAAACTTTTCTGATTGGCCGATAACGACATTCATTTCCACCGCTACTTTGCCCTCCCAGTGGTCAACCACTTTTTTTGTTTCTGGATCGGGAGGGAGGTTTTGAACAGGAATGGAAACAAGAATCCAGTGATAATCGAGAATTTCGTCTTTTTCAGAATTCAGGGTAAGGTCCAATCGCCCAACATGTTGTCCGAAGGCACCGGCTTGAACGATCAAAGTTCTATCAATTTCTTCGGGAGTTTCCATAAGTGTATGAGTATGTGCGCCGAGGATCAGATCAAGCCCGTCGGTATCAGCCGCCAGCTCACGGTCGCCTTCCAGCCCAAGGTGGGACATGGCAATAATGAGATCGGCTTCCTTTTCTAACCGCACAATATTCCGGTCAATTGCCGATGAGGGTGATTCGAATTCAAGTGTTTCCCCATAGACCCATTGGTTGGTTGCCAGGCCGATGAGGCCGATTCTCAAACTGCCCGCTTTCAGAATAAGGGTTTCTGCGTCTGCTATTAATCGCCCGTTTTGACGGACATTGGCGGCCAGGATTGGAAATTCGGCGAGACGGACAAATTTATCGGTTTGGTCGAGACCAAGGTCGAATTCGTGGTTTCCGAGAACGGCTGCATCGTATCCGGCAGCATTCATCACCTCGAAGATAGGTTCCCCTTGAAAAACGGAGCTGACCACGGTACCTTGAATCATGTCCCCTCCGTCCAGAATTAAGACCTCACCGCCCTCAGATTCAACCTCTTGCTTAATGCTCTTAAAATAGGCGGCAATGTTGGCCCAGCCTCCTCTGCCCTCTTTATCCGGTAAGAGCCGGGCATGAACATCGTTGGTGTAAAGAATAGTCAAATGGGAGGGTTCTCCGCCCGAACCCGTTATGGCAATCAGCCCTGAAAAAACCACCCACCAACAACAAATCAGCCTCATGATACGACCCAAAATTAAGGGAGTTTGCCAAGCCGAGTCGATTCTTTAGTGAATCGTTTTTTAAAGAAAAAGAACAAAGGATTGCCCCCACGGTTAATTGAGTCTAGGATTACTTTAAATTCATTGGAACAATATCCAACTTGATCGAAATTCATTAAAACTGTCTGAATCCAGGTTATCTGAATCAAAACCTTAAATTCGTATAAATCATGCTATCGCGAAGAAATTTTTTTGGCGCCGCCGGTTTAACTGCTGCCGGACTGTTATCCAATCCTCCACAGATTCTCCGAGCCATGCCAAAGGCATCCTCGGATTTTGGTAAGGTTAAAATTACTGATGTTAAAACTGCCGCTATCAAAATCGGATACAAGACGCACTTGGTCAAGGTCACCACTGACTCCGGGCTCTACGGTTTGGGAGAAGCTTATCCCAAAGCCGAGGTGGCTCAGGATATTCACACCATCAAGAAGGCAATAATCGGTGAGGACCCTTTGAAGGTAGAATACCTGCACTATCGTCTGACAGATGGGTATGTATCCCGCGGATCCCGCACCGGTGCGCTTATTGGGGCGATAGGAGGAATTGAAACGGCCTTGTGGGATCTTGCCGGGAAGATCCTCAACGTGCCGGTTTACCAATTGCTGGGAGGCGGCGGATATCGCAAGAAATTAATGCTTTACCACGATAGCGGTTCGCCCAAAACACTCGATCCTCAGGACTGGGCCGAGGAAGCGCTGAGGTCCAAGGAATATGGATTCAAGGCGACCAAGTTCAGCCTGGGTAGATTGAGCGGCGACAAGTTTAACGGCACCATCCCGCAGTACGACATGAGGACGTGGTACAATATTCTTGAAGGGGCCCGGGAGGCGTTAGGTCCTGATTTCCCCCTCGGCGTCGATTTGCACTGGCGCTACACCACCAGGGATTCCTTACGGTTCGCACAAATGGTGGAACCCCTTAACTTATGGTTTCTGGAGGATCCGATGCGGCCTGAAAATCCTGATGCCTACGCCCGACTGACAGCCGCCAGCAAGGTTCCCATTTTGACGGGTGAGAATCTGTATGGTGTGCAGGGATTCCGGCCCTACCTCGAAAAACAGGCCTGTGACATCATCCATCCAGATACCCAGAAAGTCGGTGGTTTGATGGAGGTAAAGAAAATCGCGGACTTGGCAGACATGTATTACATTAGCATGCTTTGCCACAATGGCAGCACCCCCGTAGGGACGATCGCCTCGGGCCATGCCTGTATGAACATCAAATCTTTTATCGCCCTGGAGTCGGACAGCATCGATATGCCTCACTGGCAGGACATCATTGTGCGGGACGGCCCCATCTTCAAAGACGGTTACCTGGAAATTTCGGACAAGCCGGGCCTCGGTATTGAACTGAACGAAGATGTCTGCCGGGCAAACCTGGCGGACGATTCCGGTTTTTTTGAATAATTTTTAAAGCATCGAAAGCGAAGAGGCAGATCAAACAAAATAGCATCTCATCGCCGAATCCGGTAAGTCGGCAGAATCTCAGCGGCTGCTTTTCCCTCGGGCAAAGACAGTTTACCCCAAACCGTTAGGCTGTTTTCATCGTTGCTTCGCACGACTGCCCACTGATCTGCGAGACGAAGAACTCGCCCTCCCAGGTCCGCGTCCAACAAAACGCTTTGCGGCACGGTGACACTGGTTGTGAATTCTGAAATGTTGAAGCGAGTTGAGATCATTTCAAAGATTAAGCCGTCATCAGTCACAACCTGATTGAAATCGTTTCCTGAAGCGCTTCCAGATTCAAGTTCTTCTTCAATCCAGTTGTCATTGAAAATCGGGAGTTCCCCTTTATTTGCCTCCACCAGAAGGCTTCCATTCTCGTTTCCAAATATAAAATTGTTCTCGATCGGGGAAGCTGTGAAATAATCGAAGTTTTGCCGGTAGCCGAAACCGGGGCCTTTTTGATTGTCCGCGATTACGTTATCTTTCACTACAACCCGGCTATCCACGCTGAGCAATCCGCCACCGGTCAGGTTTTGCACAATCCGGTTACCAATAAGGACGGCGCGGCCTTCTTTGCTTACCCGAGCGCCGCCTACTCCACCGCCGGTGGTCCAATTGCCCGCCAATATATTATTAATTAGAACGGGATCACCCAAGCGCATGGAGTAATATCCTCCGCCATCGTCATCGCTGACATTACCGATGATCCAGTTGCCAACGATTTCAGGGCTGGAATAATATTCGGAATAAATACCGCCGGCATCGCTGCGTCCACTGGCCCGATTGGTGCAAACAACATTATTCTTAATCAGTGGCGATGCTTCGTGGCTGCACGAAATAGCTCCGCCACTGCTGCTGCGGGTGCGGTGAAAATCTTTCTCTCCCGATAAATTTTCCATAAAAACGTTATTTTTAATCACGGCCCGCGGTCGGCCCGGGAGCCGGTTCCAACCAAATACGGCGAGCCCTCCGCCTTCTCCCACATCGGTTTTGTTATGAGTGAAAAGGTTATTGGTAATTCGAGGAACGGCATCGTAAAGACAAGCCATACCCCCTCCGATATGACCGGTCTGGTGAATCCGGTCCGTTCTAAAACCGGCCGGTGCCACAGTCGCGTTATGGGTGATGCGATTATTGGTTATCTCGGGCGAAGTGCCATCGCAAAGAATTCCGCCGCCCGGACCCTGGGCACGGCCCCGAGTGATGATAAATCCATCGAGACGGCAATTACTCGCACCGATCACAACACGTCGGATTTCCCGTCCATCAAGAAAAGTGGGATTCTTGAAAATGTCGCGTTGCCAGGAATCGGGGTCGAATCCGCCGTAAAGATCGACGTGCCTCTTCAAGTGTATAGTTGCCTGGTTATAAGTGCCTGCCGCAATCATTATGGCAAACCGCCTGGATGCGCTGACATCCTTTGCCTCCTTCAAAGCCTTCTGAACTGAGCCCCAGGGGTTTTCTTTCGTTCCTTCGCCATTTTTGTCGGAACCGTTTGCTGCGGATACGTATTGCAGCCCTGAGTATTTCTCAATTTCAATTTTTACTGTGCGAGGTCCCACTATCGATATATCGAGGCCTTTGCTGGTGTTCTCTCCATTCGCAATTCCCGGCGATAATAACAGAAACCAGCCCAGGGAAGCGATTAATGTGACAAACAGATCAGGGTATTTTTGACGAATGATTTTCATTTTGGCATTTCCAGTTTTGGGGGGGGTTTAGCACATCGTAAATGGGGAAGGCAATAGAAACTAATTTGGGTAAGGATCAAGGATCGGGCGACCTTCAGTCGCTACGTTAAATAGTGGGCTGAAAAATGCGAAAACAGAATGGAGATTACCGAAGGTCGCAAGCCAGGGCGTGGAAAATTAGACATTGCCCGGAACCGGTTATTGGCTATCAAGGGATCATGCGTATTTCGGTTATTTCCATTCTACTGACAGCTTTAGGATTAAGTGGGCCCGCAAGGGCCGAGTTCGCCGAGGTTGACGTTACCGTGGCCGAGGGAGTGGCGGGTAAGATAGCAACCCCTGTAAGCGATGAGAGCGCTCCGGAGCGGGTGGTCCTATTGCTTCATGGCTGGGACGGGTCGATGGATGAAGTGGGGGATATGTACAAACGGTTGGCGGGAGAACTGGGCAACGCTGGAATCGCTTCTCTGCGCATTGACTTTCGGGGTGAAGGAGAAAGAAACGGACACCGGTTGACCTCAACCTTTGCCACACGCATCGCAGATGCAGAGGCCGCGTTGGCGATGGTTCAGGAGAAATTTCCGGAAGCGAAAATCGGAGTGGTCGGATTCAGCCTCGGCGGGGCAACTGCCTTAGCCCTCACGGGAAAACACCCCGAGGCGATCACCAGTCTGGTGCTCTGGTCAAGCGCGAGCAACCTGGCGGACGGTTTGGGAAACACAGAAAGGGCCGCCGCCCAACGTGAAGCGATCGAAAAGGGTGAAACAACAATTCAGGCTTGGGTGAAAATGACCCTTACGCGCGAGCACATTATTGGTTTTATCGGCTATGATCTTATGGGTCCATTGAAGGCCTACGAGGGAGCCCTCCTTTCGATTCGTGGGAGCGATGATCACCTGAAACGCTACGAAGACCAGTTTCTTGAGACCGCTTCTGGATGGCGTGAAGAATTCATGATTCTTGGCGGTGCTGACCATATCTTTCATACCCTGGATCCGGAGAGCAAGTATGATGAGCGGGTGATTGCGGCAACGTTGCTCTGGTTTACGGAAACATTGTAATGGTCTGCGGAAGAGCATTTTCAGATTTAGAGGCATTAAGTCTAAAACCCAATTTCCACCGTTTGTAGAATAGGAGAGGTTGCGCCGTTTCCGGTATCCAGAATAGCCCGGTATTGCATCCAGTTTGCTGATGGAAGATGTTCGATTGAGCTTTTCTGTTTTGTAAAAAAGGATCCAGGTCCGTCAGGACCGAGCCACGGTGATTGATTTAGATCGGATTCCGTTTTCGCAAAACGTAATTGAAATTTTATAGAAGTTCGACTTGGGGTTTCAGCTTCCCAATCAATCCCTTGAACTCGCTTTCCATCGCTAAAATACGGCGAAGAAACGTAATCCCACTGGAAACTGCGATCTCTTATATGGCCGATGTCCATCCCGACATCGTAGTGTACGCCAACGCTGGGAATGGCTAAATATTTATTGCGATCAAACCCGTCCGCGCTTCCCCAGTAAAGCCGTGAATTCGTATGGTGATCGCCAAAATTTCCGACCTCCTCTGTGCCGCCGTCTTTTCGGTGGCAGAAAAAGAAAATATCGGCGAACCCGTCCATATTGAAATCGCTGACCAGGCTGCCGGTACCGCTATCGGTGGGCAGGGTGATTCGCCGGTCAAGCGAGAATCCCTGTGAGCTTCCCAGCAAAATACTGGAATCCAGCGAGCGTCGCCCGTTCTCCTTATAGAGTGGACAAACCAGGTCCAGCCAGCCATCTCCGTTAACATCGGCAATATTCATCGTTTTGGCCTGAAGATCCAGGGTGACCTTGCTTTCGGCAGCGTATGAACTGTTATCATCCCCGTAATAAACGATTACTTTAGGTCCGGCAAAAACGATGTCCAGGTAACCGTCCTTGTTGAGGTCGGCCACCTCCGTTTGGTGATTGGGTTGACCTGCGGTTCCGGAAATTTTCTGACGTCTCTGGTCACTGAAATTTCTCGTCCCTTCTCCGTAAAATATAGAAGCACCCACACCGGCGAAGACAAGGTCCAGATGGCCGTCCTTATTAATATCGGCAATAGAAGGAGAGCGAGCCTGGGAAATATTCAAAACAGTGCGGTTGGAAATGGTCCAGCCGTCTGGAGTTCCCCAGTAAATAAATGATCCCGGATTCGCCCGAGGAAAGGCAGCCTTTTCTGTTGTATCAATATTTTCGGAATTTCGGTTGTTCGTAATGATAACATCCAGATAGCCATCCCTATCCAGATCGGCCACCTCCACCCCCACCCCGGCAAATGCGGGAAGACCCGTTATCCGCCAAGGGTCGAATTCGTTCTTTTCATTCCAGTAAACCCACATTTCGTTCTCGTAGCGGGACACTTCTCCCTGGTTGAGCAGGAGGATTTCGACCTGTCCGTCGTCATCCAGATCAGCCATTCCCTGTTCGTAAGGTTCTCTGCCCGGCAAGGTAATGCGGTTGTTGGCATTATATTCACCTTGAGGATTTCCCCAATAAAGATAGGATGGGTCGTAATCGCCTCTGGAAGCGCCCATCATCGAGGTGATGATGATGTCCAGGTGACCATCGTTGTTAAAATCATGGATGACATTTCCCTGGGCTCCATGTTCATAAAGGGGAGTCCGCAGTGTCACATCGAAGCCATCCGGCCCATTCCAGTAGATGAAAGAGGGCACTTCATAGGAATAATGCTCCTGGAAATTACATACCAGCAGGTCCACCCAACCGTCCTCATTAAGATCGGCAGCACCAGTTTCCCAGGCGCCGATGGTTTGCAAACCGACACGGTTTTCCTCCAGAAATCCGTTGGCCGAACCATAATAAAGGTAGGATTCAATCATCCGGTTTCCAAAACGAGCTTTGCCCGTAATGGAAAACAAATGATTGGTAAAAAAAACATCGTTGAAACCGTCCCGGTTAAAGTCCGTTACCACAACATCTTTGGCCGTGTGGGTGGTAAAATCGAGGCGATGCTTATTGTCAAAATCGCCCTTTTTGTTGAGATATGCGTAGGAGGCCTCTCCCGATTCATTGGCAAACAGAAGGTCAGGCAAACCATTGTTGTCAACATCGCCGAAAGCTACCGCATGGGCCTGATGTGTCGATAGCTCTAATCTGCGATCTTTGGAAAACCCCTCTTCTGCTCCGATAAAAAGATAGGAAGAGCCACCTTGGCTATTGGCGAAGGCCAGGTCCGGCCAACCATCTTCATTGACATCCGCAACGGCCACATCAGCCGCCCCTTTGGTTCCCAGTTCGGAGAAATTGGCTGGATCGAATCCACCGCTCCCGTTCCAGTAGATTCGTGACGGCGATTCGCCTTCCTCTCCCCGGTATTCCCAATAACCAGCCGAAAAGGCGAAAACCACATCGGGAAACCCATCCTTATTGAAATCGGCTATTGCCACTCCCTGGGTGTTTTTGGCCGGCAAATTAGTCTTGCTGGCAAAAGGGTAAGCAAACCATGGATTATCCTTCACGTCTTTGTTTGATTCCTCGGGGTTCCCCCAGTAAATGGATGAATCCATGCTCGTCCAGGTGCCGTTAGAGAAATTGGCCACTGCGAGGTCCGCCCAGCCATCGTTATTGAGATCGCCCGCCGCCAGTCGCATGGG
>JAJFLV010000025.1 GCA_021772535.1 Opitutales bacterium
CCAAATCCAGACAATCCACCCTTCTTTGTCCCGTGCTATTTTTCCTGATTCTAACAGGTAGTCATAAATAACGCAAAAAGTCTGATAAATCATTTTTTTAGGCAGAGCTTCCCAAAGAGATTTTTTCTTATATTCTCCAGAGTTGTCTCTAATAAAATTCTCTACTCTTAAAATAGTATCTAATTGTGGATAGTGCAGGATATTCTTTTTTAACATTTCTTGTGGCATGGTTATACATACTTGTATAACTTATAAACCTTTCGGTAGATCGAGCCGAAACCCATCGGACAAGCAGCCAAGCCTTCAAGTTTTCCTAAAAGGATTAAACTTGAAGACTATGCTACTGTGTCATGTAGGGAGAGAGTGCCCGTCTCACAACTTTTGCAAGAAGTGAGACAGGCGGTTTGATGCCATGTAGCATTGACGTGGCTGTTTACTTGACGCTCAGGTTCCTTCCCAGGATTGCCCTATCCTCCAAGCAAAATTGTCCCTCGAAATGGATTTAACGCTTTAAGCAACCATTCAATGCTATCAAACATCCCAAAACAAAGGTCAGAACCATCAACATCTAGCTCCTTCCGTTGCTGACGATGTTAACAATCCTGTTTACAATTACCTCTGTCCTGTATCTTTTCTCCCCGTTTACCTCGAAGCTCTGGCTGGAAAATCTTCCAGTTAGCTCAAGGTAAACACCTTTGCCGCTCTCACAAAGAAAGCTTTGAACTTTCTTTGTCGGTTTGAACAAAACACAGTCAATGAACTCGACTCTCTCTTTTTTTTCTTTCGAGTCATAACCATGCTTTGCTGCCAGGCGGAAACGAAGAACATTATTTTTATCTCCGTTTACGACTGCATTTTTTGTCAACCTTCCCGATACGATACATATATTCACGACGAATCCTTTCAATCATTCAGGTTACAGTTTTTTTTGAAACTACGTTCAAAAAGTAGTTTCTTCTCAAAAACAGTCCGAAACAAAAGTTTCGCTCTGTTAATACCTTAATTGTAAAAACAAATAAGGTGTGGAATTAAACTATCCATAAAGGTTAGTTTAAATTTGGTCATCCGGGGATGAATATGAATTTCTAAAGGTTTTCTTAAACAATTCTCGATGCAACAGAATCAAGGAATCAACGCATTCGTCAATCCCCCTCGCCCTCTTGTTAATCTCTCGCAGACTGTAACGAATCTCATTTGTAATATTGTAAAATGATCTACCAGCTTTTCCATCATGAATTTTATCTCGTTCCATACAATCAAATAGAAAACAGTTCCTTTAATAATGCTTTCTCAACTTTTATTCACGAATTCTAAGAATGATATTTTCTAGAAGTCAGAAGTTTAGCGATCCATATAGGTGAATTCAAAAAAGCTTACTTCTTTAGCTGCTCCACAATCTTTTCGCCTTTCGATGTTATCTTGTAGAGTTTGCGGTTTCCCTTTCTTGCCATGACCAAACTTTCAGCAAGCCCATATCCTTCCAATTCCTTTACTGCCTTGAGGGTTTGATTCACTCCGATCGGATAAGAGTCGAGAAGATTTCTTTTGATTTCGACGACAGTCTTACCGCCTTCATCTTTCCCATTCTTTTTTACAAGTTCCAGAAGGACGATCCGTCTTATTTTCGCATAAGATATCTTCGAGTAGGCATCCATGTCTATATCCTTTGATAAAGGCTCAACAATTTTACCCAATGTCTGTTTTGCTATAGCCCTTCCCATGTCCGTGAAAAAATACAATCGCCCCTTCACTCTATGCGGGAAGAGACAATATACCAATCCTCTTTTTTCAAAACCACGGAGAGTAGACGTTACCGATCTTAATTGAATGTTGGGTTTAATGCTTTCCGCCGCTTGGCAGATCTCTAATGAGGTCATCGGCTTCCTTATTACCCTGAAGATTGCATTTTTCCTTTCACCCCTTTTTATCCATCGAGTGAGAGTTTTTTCATCCCTCATTTTCCAACCTTTGAAAAATCACTACTTAAAACAAGTGAACATTTCATACACAAATTATGGAATTCGGTTCAAAAGTAATTTGTGAACAAGAAAGTGAGTAGATTTTTATAGGACTCTCTCGGAAAACCAATAAATAGAGGATCAGATGGAATTACTTCAAAACACGAGATTAAATTTATTGAGGCCATATAGCCAATCTCTAGAAAACTACAAAAGATACTCTTTAGAGGCATCAGAGGATGATTTCTTGTTCCAGCCGAGAATAATTCTGCACACCAAACTTGAAGTTCTGGCTTCGGAGATGATTGAACGGGTGGAAATTCAAACTGAGAACTTGCGGCCTTTGAAGGAAGAAAGGCTAAAACTACATAGCTTCATTGAGCGTTTTGAGAAATGGATTTCTGGCGAGGAATTTCGCGAATACCGGGATCAGTTGTTTGAAGTTCAAAAGGAAATCCGCCGGGAACGAGTCGAGGGATGGAGAGATGTATCCAATGTGATGCGAGACTTCCTCGAAGTCTGGCAAGCTTATCAGGAGGCGAGAACCACCTCGATTTTTATTGGAGAATGATTGAACGAGAAATTCAAAAGATATGCAAGCAGTTGAAGCCATTTATTGGCAAGAAAGCAGATTCTCTTTTCAAATACTATATGATTGCCGACACTCTTAAGAGCAGGTTGAAGGCTGAATCCCTGATCAAGATGTTTGCCTCAAAACACCTCACCGAGAAGGTTGACGACGAAAAGATATTACTTCCCCCTCCGGCACGAGAGGATGCAGAAGGAGAGTTCTATATCGGGGATGTCATGTATGACGACAAAAAGCTCTTTCCGCTCTATTTGAGGCGTGAGGACTTGATGAAACATGTTCTCATCGTTGGTGCCTCCGGGTTCGGAAAGACAACAGTGGTTTACAACCTAATTTTGGAGATGCTCAACCACTCTACCCCCTTCCTGGTCGTCGATTTTAAGAGGTCATTCCGTAATCTACGGTTACTAAAGAACAAGGGAACCAAAGAAATTGAAGTTTACACCGTCGGTCGAAAAACGGCTTCTCCATTCCCTTTCAATCCGTTGAGGCCACCGCCAAATGTTGATGTAAAAGCATGGATTATGGTTGTTTCTGAACTTCTGGAGCGTTCGCACATTTCCGGGCAGGGAGTGGCCGACGTTTTCGTCGAGCTATTTGACAAGGTGTTTGAACGCACCGGTTACTATTCAAACAGGCACGACAAAAGTCCTAATTTCTTTGATTGCTGGGAGGAGCTTGAAAGAACGAAATTCTCTGGAAGACGAGGACTCTGGCAGGATTCCTGTCGAAGGATTCTCCGGACATTCATTTATGGCCCCGGAGCAAAGGGTTTCAATGCAAGGCATCCCATAAAGCTGGAAGAACTGCTTAATAAATATGTGATCATTGAACTCGATCAGGAATTGCCGAGAAACTTGCGGATATTCACCCAAGAGCTTATTCTTCGCTGGATTCATTTGTATCGGCTCACCCAGGGTGAATCCTCCCTTTTACGACACACTTTGATCTTCGATGAAGGACCGAATCTTTTCCCACAAAAGAAAATTGAGAAAGAATCTGCCGCCGGCATTGAAGTCATTTTCCGGGAAATGCGATCATTTGGGCAATCGCTTGTCCTTTTGGCTCAAAACGCAGAACCGATACCTATTGAGATTTCTGGAAATTCGAGCACACTGATTTACCTCTCCTTGCAGGAAGGAAGGGACATAAAGAAAGCAAGTGAATCGCTCTTTCTCAATTGGGAGGATATGCCGTTTCTCGATTTGCTCAGAGTTGGCTATGGGATTGTAAAAATCAAAGGCAAACGTCGAGTTGGCCCCTGCCTTGTGAAATTCAAAAACGTTCCGATTCAATTAGGCGCTGTTTCCGATGACAATATAGCAGGAGGTGGAAACGCTGGAAAAAAGGATCTGGATTAATTCGGGAATAGTCGAGGAACTGGACGAAAGGCAGGTTCGTTTGCTCAGCCATGTGCTTGAGAAGATCAAGTATTACTACAAAGAGCTCTACGGCACCCGTCCTTGTTATAAATATCCGTTGAGCCTTTCAAGGCTCATGCGGCTTACAAAACGAAATTCTCATACAGTCAGCACTGCATTGAAGCATCTGGCAAATAGCGTTCCGCTTGGTTCAAAGGATGCCCCGCCGATCCACTATGATCGCGGTCAATCAAGCAAAAATAAATCTCACAGACCTTACAGAATCTTCCTCAGGCGAAAGTATGTCTGATTACATACGGAGTATGTAGGGGGGGTTCCTATAAATTCGCTAACTCGGAAGAAACTAAAAATGACTCACCATCCTGAAAAAAGTAAGAAAATTAGAAAAAAAGACCTTGATACATCCGAGCTTGAAAAATATCCGAAGGAAATTCTTCGAGTAGCTCTGAGTATCATGAAAGAACAAGATGTCGAAAATCACGCCACGACAAAATATTTAAAGACTGAAAAGAAGTAAAATTTCAATGGCTGAAGAAACGATCACGGAAGATGAATTACACGCGCTCGATGAAATAATTGGAGAATATGTTGAAAATTTGGGAAGTAATGAAGAAGACGAGGAATCTCACGAACTCGCAGATTTAACTGTTTCTTTATCCCAAAAACTTTGGGCTGATCTAAAATCTGAAAAGAGTTAAACCCTCGTCACGGGTTTAATTTCTAAAAAATCCTGGTTGCGCTAGGGTCAGCACATGGTGGCGGAGGGGCCTTGTGTTGGCGTGTCTGGATAGTAGGGGCAGGTGCGCAACGATATGCAACCACCCCGAGAAGCTGGCGTCAAGGTTTGTCAATTATTGACATTTCCCCTGCTACGGTGTGTCCTCTATTCAAAGCACCGACTGAAGGGGGCATGTATAGCTTAGCCCTGGCTGATCAGTTTGCGTAAGTTTTCAATAGCAGTATTAATAAGCTTTTGATTCTCGGGAGTATCTAACGGTTTCTCTCGTACAATCGCGACAGAATAAACTTCCTCAAGAACACCCCACTCCTTCCTAAATTTCTGCCTCCAACCTTGGGATACATCATCCAGTGCACCTAGAAGAGATTCTAAACTTGAGATCAACCAAGACAGATCGATCTCACCTTTTTCGTAAGTATCAATCTGGCTGACCATTGAAGCCAACTGTCGCTTATTCTTATCGTCATCCATTTTATTAATACGCTGTTATCACTTTTCCAGTAGCATCATCAATTATTGCAGTCACATCATTTACGGCATCATAGAATCGAGAAGATCCAGCCGTATTTCCTGCACTTCGAGTTCCATTCTGAATAGTATTCTCGATGACAGAAGGAAGAAGGCCGCGCTCTTGCAATCTATCGAACGCATGACCAGAAAAGTCTCGTCCATTCACATTACCTGGAGTATTACGAGGGACCGGAGCTTTAGGATTAGGGAAACTAGCCTCCTGCCCTCTTCTTCCAACTGTAGTAGCCGCCGAAGCCGTATCATCAATTCTCCCTACGTTCTTTGCGGCTTTTGACTTAAACAGTCCTTTTGCCGCATCCCATAATTTTCCGCCGCCACTTATAATTCTTCTTCCAATCACGGTTGCTCCAACTACTTGTCCTGCCCCTGGCACTGCGGAAGCCCCATCAAAGCTAGCGTCAACATAATTTCCTCTTCCCGCCGATATCGTTGCATTAACTCCATCTGCTATGTTTCCAACGGCCGGTATCAACCCAACTACACCAATAACTCCTTGAACAATATCTGCAGCACCTGAAGCAAAACCACTCTCCTCACCATCTACCGCACCATCCCCCCTGTCACTGGCAGATTCACTACGCTTTTCTAATTGGGTTTTAACCTCGGTTGCTTGATTTGAGGTTGAAGGCTGTATGGTTGAATTATTATTCGTTGTGGTAGAGGACTTTTTACTTTCTTCTGTATCGTCAGTTGATACTTCAATTTTTTCAGTACCGTCAGGATCTTCCTTTGTCTCGAATACAGTATTCTCTTTGAAATTTTTGCTCGGATCAGCTTGCTTTGCCAGATTTGCTTCAACCTCTATGGCGTCAGCTATGGTGTCCGTTGCACCGAGAGAAGTTTTATATCCGGGTGAAGACGCTGTGAGATGGTCCCGCCCGCCGAACCGCACATCGAAGGCACGTCTCATCCCCAGGTAGTCCCATAAGTTTATGGCGTTGTTGCTGACGAAGGCGTAGAGGTTGAGCCCGCCTTCCTGCTCGATGGGGTCTCGGTTGATGAATCGACCTGTATCGGCGTTGTAGTAACGCCTGCCGTAGTAAACCAGATCGCTTTCACGGTCGGTGTATTTGGTGGAGAGGCCGAAGGAATTGGTTTTGGCATAAGTCCCGCTTGAGCGCAAAAGCTCCCCGAACGGCGAATACTCGTAAACCGCATCCACGACCCCGTTCTGCGCGTTGACCAAGGCGTGCAGGTTGCCCAAGGAATCGTAGGCCGACAGATACTCGATGGAACCATCGGTCACCATTAACAACCCGCGCACACCGCCAGCCTCCTGCACCGTCCCGGAAATATCCAGACCCCAGGTGTAGGTGCGTTCAATGGTGCCAGCCACATTCATTTCCGCAATCAGGTTCCAGCCATTGTAAAGAAAACGCTTGGTGTATTGCAAAGTCAATGAGGGGCCGGAGTAATACACCTTCTCTACCCGCCGGTGCAGCTCGTCGTAACGAAAAACCAGCTTCTCATTCAAAATGCCGTTAGCCACCGCCGCCGCTTTTGTCTGCATTTGCACCAGACGATTCTCCGCATCGTAGGTGTAATCCCAGCGGGCGTCATTGCTCAGATTGCCGTCAAAATCATGATTGTAGCTCTCCGAAGAAGGCGGCACAAAGCTGGTGCGTGTCTCTCGATTGTAAATATCCTCGCTCAACGGCCCCAGGTCCGCCTGCCCCGCTAAAATCTCCACCGATTGCGGGGCTGGATCGACTCCATTACTAACAGCCATTTCAGCATAAAAATAGTCGCTGACCCGGCTGGCAAGCGTTCCTTCCACCAAAACACTGCCCGCGCTGTTGGCCAGACCACTGATCCCGATCATCCCCGTAGCACTCCGGCTGATGTATTGATTCAGATTATTGGGCGTATAAACTGTCGCCGACTGCGAATCGATCTGGGCGCTCGTGCGGTTGCCGATATGGTCGTAATCATAGACGAAAGTGCGCCCCGGCAAGACCGTCCCCGCCACATCCGGATCGGTCCCCACATCCGTCCAGGCCTTGTGCAATTCGCTACGGTCAAAGAGGCTGCCCGACTTGGTGTATTCGTAATGCTCCATTAACCCCACCCCATAGCGACTGAAAATCGAACCCGTCTTAACCACATCCCGACGACGCCCCAGGTCGTCGTAGCGGTAACCGAAGCGAGCGATGCTGCTCACCCCCAATGTCGTTTCAATGGACTGTAGAAGGTTTCGATTAGGCTCATAAATCAGCGATTGCGAATAAGCTCCACCGCCGGTCGAGTTGCGTGTGATCGAATTCACATTGTTTGTGTTGGACAAATAACCATAAGTGAAGGCTCCTGTGCCCGAGTTGACTGTTTCCAGACGAGCGGTCGCGGGATTGAACCCATAAGTGACTTCGGTGTCTTTGCTCGCTGCCGAAAGCCCGAACCAATTCCCGGTATTTCGACCATTGGGGCCATAGGTGTAAGTTAGCCGCTTCCCGGTACCATAAAATCCACTCTCAAAATCGACATAATCAAGCTGATTGTCTGTCGCGCGATAGACAAATGTGCGAGTGCCGGTAACATTTTCCGTCACGGATTTCTTCTGCCCCAACCGATTGTACTCGTAAGAGACATCCGGCGTAGTGTCCGAATATTGAATATCCTTGAGTTCTCCCGTAAAGTTGCCCGCAGCCTCAAAGTAATTGCGCGTGATGGTGATAGTGGGCGTTCGTGCCAGAGTTGTCAAAGTAAGCTGCCCCCGCACATTGTATTGGTAAGAGGTGGTTTTGTTGGCAGCATCTACCTTACTTGTTAAAAGTCCGGTGCTGGCCTGGTAATTGGAGGTGGTGGTATCGCCCGTTCCGGGTGAATCCGGCCAATCGGCATCATTCCAACTTTCCCCGCCACCGGGATCGGCGCGATAGGTCGTCACCGTGGTCCTTTCGCCGTAATTAGGATCATAACCATATTCCACCGGATAAGGAACCTCACCCCAGATATTTGTCACTTGGTCCCTGTTGTTATAGGCGAAATACTTTTTCTTGAGCAAGTGATTGCGCTCATAATCCAATCTACCTGCAAAGTCATAAAAAAAGCTTGTTTCTTTGTCCGCTGTATCAGTTACCTTTTCCACCTCTCCCGTGGTTATATCGTATGTCGTGGAGGTCGTTCCAAAGTGATCGGTCACTTCAGTTTGGCGGTTTTTATCGTCATAACCAAAATCGACTGTGACTCCCTGGGCGTCTTCATTCTTCATCAGCAAACCATTGATCGATGTCGAAGTTTGATCATTGGTCGAAAAAGGGAAATCGGTGACAACCACAACTTTTTTTTCACTGCGAAAGACACTGGTCTGGGTCGTAGTCAGGTTGTCATTGATGTCATAAGTCCTCGTTTCAGCCGCCACCCCATTCGCGGTAAATCCATTTAAGCGGTTCCACACTTTACTGGTGACTTTGGGGGTGCCAACGTCGGCGGTGGGATAAGTGGTGTTTGTGATTTTTAACCAGATATTCCCGGTATCTTCATCAAATACCGTATCCTGTTCCTCGATTCGGTCATCAGAAACCTTATCAAGCACATCGTTTGTGTTGAGATCCAGGCCGCTAAGCACCTGCTCTCCCCGATCATTATACTCGAACAAGGTAATTATGCCATTGGAATCAGTTTTCCAAAATTGGCCCTTAGAATTGTAATAATTGAATGTTTGAGAATATCCTGTGAAGGCTGGCCGGTAGTATTCGTAATCCCGGTTTAGCCAATCCCTTCGCGTGGTGGTCCAACGGGGACCACTCTCTACCCCAACCGTGACCTTCTCACTCAAAAAAAACGTAGTCCCAGAGGTAAAACCCATATCATACATCTCATAGGTATAAAAACTGTTAACCTGAGCATCCCCTGTAATTTTTTGCACGCGCTGATCAAGATATTTGGTGGTAATGCGCTGGGAATTATTCGGTAAGGTGACTGTTTCAACCTGCTCTCCGTTGGCACCAGAGTAATCGTATAGGGTCGTATAAGGCCCTGGAACTGTTTCACTTACTAATCGCCCACCCTTGTCGTACACTCTCGTCGTAACCAAAGGGTTTGTCGTTCCAACTGAAATACTCGTCAAAAGGTTGTCCGGTGAGTAAGTATAAGTAGTCACCAAATCGTCTTGCTCCGGAAATCCGCCCGCAGCAGCGATACCCTTCTTGGTTTCAGTCTTTACCCGGCCTAAACCATCATAGGTATAGGAGGTTTTAATTCCCTGTTCATCCGTTTGCGAATCCTTGAGATCATTTATCCATTCCGCCGAATATATTTGCCCGTTGGAATCGCTACGATTTTTAAGCTTCCCCGCTGCGTCGTAAGTCAAGTCAGTCTCCACGATTAGCTTCTTAATATCTACTCCACCGACATAAAGATATTTCTGCTTTCGTGCCGTTAAAGCCCTGTCATCGCGAATAACCACTTCAATCGTCGATACATAAGGTACCATGTAAATCGGATCGACGATTCCAGGATTAGCACCGGGAGCCAGCGGATCGATATTCTGCCCTTCCCATTGCTCAACCTTAACGGAGTCTGTCACTTGAGTTGAATATCCATTTAAGGTTATCAGCATTCGATCTTTTTCTGTACCCGTTCGCCAAGATTCCGTTGTAAATACTTTAGTGGTTTGATTGTATTCACCTCTGTAGTAAACAAATGCCTGTTTACTTCCATCGGGATTAATGACATAGGTCGTCATGCCCACCATAAAATCGTTGTATTCTGTATCTTCAAATTCATCAAAACCGTATGTTTTTGTTCCAGTGAGGGTAGTATTGCCCTCATTATCGCTGTAATCGGTACGTTCAGAATACCTCGTTAAACCCGTATAATCATCTCTAGCCTCATCAAAATAAAGTTCTTCATATGACCTAATAGTACGGGTTTTAAATACCGTTTTATTCTCAATTTTTTCCTCGATTGATTTTGGACCCATTCCTTCATAATCTTCGGTATCAATATTTTCATGGATCGTGACATGAGTGCCTGTTGTAGTAGGCGCTGAAATTAAAGGAGTGTTCCCAAATGGACGATAAATTTCCTTTACCTTTCCACGAATTCCCCAAAACGCAGAATCATCGTAAACGTAGAAGAGCCAGGAACCATTGGGATTTACTTTTGATTTAACTTTTCTGTAACTGAAATCATCGGTCGATTCAGTATAATAGGCATATTCGGTTTTGTACGTTCTCGGAGTTTCACCCTCAAGAATTTCTACCAGCTCCTCGCCCCAATCAAAAATCTGAAAAGTCTTTACTGTTTGCGCCTTAACTCCCTCTGCTGTGTTTTCTACCGTGATTGATTCATAGCGCTTCGTATCTACATTAGGGTATAGTGCATCGTATGTGTTCGTACCGGTAATTTTTCGGATAACGCCAGGAGAAGCGTGGTGCCAGTCCTCAAGTACCCAGTTGTCCGTACTTGTTTTCGTGTAGGTTGTGGCTTTTACATCTGCTCCCGCAGTTCTCGTGATTTTTAGGCCATTGTATGTGGCAGGCTTTTCAAGCTTGTAAATGACATAAGCAGTAGTGTCATACTCCCAAACTTGAGTTGTAGCATTATATTTTTTGGCGAAAAAGTGAAGTTCATAACTGGTGGCTGTAATATTTTCGACTTTTGCTTTTGCTTGACTTGACAGGAAAAACAACTCTCCTGACGGTTGTTCAACGCCC
The DNA here is from genome assembly GCA_021772535.1 of Opitutales bacterium. Taxonomy (GTDB): domain Bacteria; phylum Verrucomicrobiota; class Verrucomicrobiia; order Opitutales; family UBA2987; genus JAJFLU01. The sequence goes on from JAJFLV010000025.1 coordinate 10,857, forward strand.
CAAGATGTCTCGGAATGAAATGTGTCAAAATAGAGAGCCCCTTGTGAATAAATTAATGGGTCGTCTGGGTCTTGTGCAAGGACTATATGTCCTGCAGAATTGCCGTTTTTGAGATAACCCATCGATACATACCACATTACCTTGTCCTTTCCTGGAATGATGGATGATCCTTGACCTGCCAATGCAACCTCAGCCCATTGCGTTTTATGAACCTCTAAGGTAAACTGATCAGGATTGTCCGGATCGTTCAGGAATTCGTATGATATGAATTCATCGACTTTTTTATTGTTAATCGAAATAAAGTACCCTGGGATAGGTTTAAATCTCACTTCGTAGCCAGTGTTATTTAATCCTGTAACATCTACTGTGTATTTCTTTCCCTCTTCGAATAGCCCATATCCATTATCAAATATCACCGGAGGATTAACGGTCCGAGTATAGTTGGCTTGTGCACCTGCAATTAAGGGTATGTCAACATGAAGTTCAGCTGTAGGGGACAATCCTGAAGTATCTCCTAGAGCTATAAATTCTATCGGAATCTTTAGCGGATTGTCCATCACCTGAGAATAAGATGGCTGAACAATTATCAAAGATGCTCCAGCCAAAACTCCAATCAGTTTGATTAAAAAAGCACCGCCAAGCGGTAAATTAAAATATTTTGAAAGATTATTTTTCATCTTGCATATGTTCGGTAATATTAAATTCATACTCAGATCGGCCTTTGATTTTTAAATTAGTTATTCAACCTGCGTTTGATGTTTTTTTATCAGCGCAATTTCCACCTGGAGTCTATCCACCTCTCTTGAAAATCGTCGTGAATCAGGAGAGAGAGCTACAGCTTGCGAGTATGCAGCAGCAGCAGCTTCCAAATTTCGGAAGTAGTTCTCCTGTAAAAACGCTAACGACTTGAGAACTTTTAGTTTATCTTCAACTGCTTCTTTGCCTAATAGACTAAGAGTTGATTCAAATTCAATAATGGCTTGGTTTGCCAGTTGATCAGCAATAGACTTTTCTCTTTCTTCTTTGAGAATTACTGCTGTCCGGGCTTTCAAATGGGCATAATTTCGATGCCAATTTGGAGTTCCCCTTGGATGTGTTATGATATTTTCTAGCTTTTGTTCTCCTGCAGCAATATTTCCGGCCTTGAAATCTTCTTTTGCCTCATTCGTACTTTGTATTATTTCAGCAGCACGAGTCCTTCCTAGTTCGCCCGGCGTTTCACTAGATTGCCCTTGGCCATAGACAGAAAGATGGAATTGCAAAATGAAAATTAACAGGAACAATATAGATTTTCTTTTTGTTGTTTTCATAACTTAATCCGGTATTCGGTTATTTTTCTTTAAATATTTTGTTAAAATTCTATGCTGGCTTTTTACGCTTACTCTTCCGGCTTAAATATATCGAGTTGTAGCAGGTTCGATGTATCATCGAGTCCAGATTGACTGGGATCAGTCCCCATAAGGAATTCTTCATGGTTAGTGAGACTGTCGCTGGATGGAGTTTCCGAATCGTCGTTACCGTTTTGACCTGTGATAGTGGGGAAGTATGTTAATTCCCAGGAATCCTTTAACCCATCGGAATCGTTGTCCGGTATGTTTACTGTTGGGTCACTGCCGATCTGGAATTCTTGTAGATTGGTGAGTCCATCACCATCAGAATCAATACCAGGGAGAACGTTCACAGGTAGAGTCGGGTCAAAATAAAAATTTTCCCAAGAATCGAGAATGTTGTCATCGTCACTATCGGCTAAATATTGAAACCAGTCTTCAATTTGAGGATCATCGTTCCAAAACTGATTATTCGTGTTATCATACCAGAGCCAGGCTCCTCCTTGAGTTCCTTGATCTTCTCCCCATATCCAGGGGTAATTTGTATTATCGGTCCAGAGCCAGCCGAGTTGATCGTTCCACATCCAAATAGGGTCGGGAGGCGTATCGGTTAAGAGATTGAACCAGAGTCTCATGTTGTCGCTCCATATCCACGGATACTCGCCCGCGTAAATCCACCCAAACCAAGTGGAATTAAACCAGCCGGGAGTAGCAATCGGATCCTCCTCGGTTGCAGTAAAATTGTTCCATAAAAAAGTATCTGCTGCGGCCGGGGGTGAAACTCCTCCTGTTGCTGATAAGGAATATACCGGGGGAATCAAATTGGGAATATCGCTAAGGAGCGGGTCTGAACCAGAGCTACTGCCTCCATCACGTGAGCTTTCGGCTGGACCGGTTCCTGTCGGTGTATATCCAGCATTAAGTGTCAGGAGGATTTTATCAATTTTTGAACCGTCTTCACGCATCCAAAAGTTCAATGTCTGGTCAGCACCGGCGCTGATGTTTATTCTAGCATCATTAGTACCGTCTCTGGTGTCTTTAGACCAATTCCATTGGTTATTTGGACTGTTGGGTTGTAATCTATCAGAAGTTGATGGGTATGGGGCATTATCATTAATACCGGCGTGAAAGGAATCATCCGAACCACTTGTTATATAAGCCCTAAACCATACATGGTAATTGCCAGCAGTGATAAAACTTACTTGGTATTGCAGTTCTGGGCTGTTTGCAGCATATCCTGTATCTTGATTTAGTCCTGTATTTGGCAAGGCTTCCATATATCCCGTGCCAGAGTACGATCCATGGGTGGTTTTAAGATCCCAGGATTTTCCATTTCTTGGAATATTATTGTCAAAATTTTCCGCTTCAATGACGATCATCCCTCCGCTCTCTATAAATGGGCCAGTTCCAGTTCCGCTTCCACACTCTCCGGGATTAATTACTATCGGATTAGTGCCTCCCAAGTATTCCGTAAGGTTATCTAAACAGTCGTTATCAGGGTCGCCCGTTGCCGTTTGATTAAGATTTCCCCAATACTGGATTTCCCAATTGTCGTGTAAACCATCGCTATCGGTATCTACCAAGGTAAATACAATGGGATTAGTACCTCCCTGGTATTCCTGAAGGTTGCTTAAACCGTCATTATCGGGGTCGCCTGCTGCCGTTTGATTAAGATTTCCCCAATACTGGATTTCCCAATTGTCGTCCATTCCATCGCTATCAGTGTCGACAAAGTTTGACACAATTGGATTTGTTCCTCCCTGGTATTCTTGTAGATTCGTCAAACCGTCATTATCGGGGTCACCGTTGGCACCATTATTTCCAGAACCTGAAAAAGGACTGAGACCATATTGAACTTCCCATCCATCAGGCAATCCATCTCCTTCGGAATCACTTTTCCAGAGAGTGGTACCTATTTGCCATTCAGTTAGATCGTTCAAAGTGTCGCCATCAGTGTCAGTAAGAAATCGATTTCCCCCTAATTGTGTATCTTCCCAATCATCTAATCCGTCTCCATCGGTATCGACAGCGTCCCAGATCTGCAACCGATAATTACCTGTATTGGTAGTGTAAATTGCTTCATATGGAATTATTTCAATTTTAACACTCCCACCATTCCCTATAGATTGTGGAGAAACATTTTCCCAGAATCCCCCTTCCTCTGGAATTAGTAATCCGTAGACCTGATATTTTTTATATGGTTTGTCGTACCAGCGAAATTCAAGTTGGGATGGCAATCCTCCGCTGTATATGACATTGGGATCATAACCCGGTATGAAGTCAGGTCTCTCCGAATTAGAGTTCCACAATGGATCGGTTCCACCAATAGATTCTTCTAGGTTGTTAAAGCCATCACCGTCATTATCATTCAGTGGGCCACAGGCAGGGCATTCCTCGCCTAAATCCAATCGAGAAAACCAGACATCAGACATACCGTCACCGTTGGTATCAACTTTTGCATAGCCAATTTGGTTTGCTAAGGTAATGGCGGAATATAGCGTTGCAAAAAAAGCAAAAGAGTATGCCATTTTCCGGATTCTAGATTTGTTAAAACAAGTTGATCGATTATTAATTTTCATCACTCGAAAGAAAATATGGTAGAATATTAGTTGGTTCTTTTAGAATGAATGCGGACTCGGCAACAACGTTCACACGTTCGTTGGGACGAAGCCCAACTGCATTGATCCAAGAGCGTGAAATATCCGGGACGAACCGAATATTTCCAGCCTCATCTGGAGCGGTTGTCAAAGCACCGACATCTCCGGCAAGCATTATGGGCTGTGGGTTTGTACGGCTACTAACAACACGCGCACGGGCACGCTCTATGTAATTAGATTGTTTGTGGGTGCCTTGTTGGAGATCACTCATAATGTTAATACCCGGCTCTACGGGGAGATTGAAGGAGTCTACCACAAGTGGACCGCTAACGGCAATTTTGATCCCCGCCAACTCTTTGCGACGTAAAAAAAGCCCCTGACCAGGGTAAATGATGACGTCTCCACTCAGAATTCGTGGTGCACTGGCTTTTACCCAGCCAGCCATTACTGTGGAGAAAAAGTAAATCTCGGGAACTTGATTGCGGGCATCGAAAATAATCAATTCATCCGCTTCATTTTGCGTTTTACCAGATTTTAAGCCGTAGCGATTGTCTACTCCAAAGAAGGAGAAAAGTGTGTGGTGTCTGCCGATACGGATTTTTTCACTTCCCTGTAAAATCGAAGATAGGTCACTAGCAGTAGTTAAAATCATTGAGGTTTCAGACAAGTTTTCAATGTCGGAAAACTGTCCACGATTCGGACCAGTTACAATTTCGACATAATACTGACTAGTATTCAGATCAAAATTCTCCTCTACCAACTGCCCCTTTTTAAAAAGTAGCTCCCGCCCAGTTGCGTTTTGTAGTTGGCCTCGAAAAAGTATTTCCCGATATAATGGAATGCCAAATAAATTGACTGTAGGGGTTTTATCAACTGCACAGCCCTTCAGTTCCAATTCCACGACCGAGCGTGTCTTCCCATAGACAACGGCAGCATTTGTCTCAGCAGGAAAGGCAAAGAACCCAATCAGGCATAAGGTAATGATTATTAATGTCTTCATAGCTATAACGTAATGAAATATTTTTACTGATAGTCGTTAGTAGTTTTATGTTTTAATCGTCAAAGAAGTAATTTTGTGCAGCAGGGTGATGTGTTTGAACCAGAGCGGGAATCTCCATAAATTGGGTTCCGATCCAATTGCCGAAATCAAAGTGCAATCGAGTTATATGTCCAAGCTCAAACACATCCTCGCCCTTTCTTAGGACGGAAGGAACAGATCGGCATGCAAACGTCGGTTGCATTAATTTCAAATCGAGTAGTGTCAGATATTTTCAGTTAGGTGTTTACTTTTTTCAATGAGAGTAACGTTTAGGTTTTTGCAAGTCAAATTTGAATAAAAAACAAACTTTTTTCATATTTTTCCCATCACGGTAGGCAGCTCCGACCATCTGTAACTGTTCTTAGATTTTTGTTATTTTCTGACAATATGTTAATTATCAAGATGTTGGGAGAATCATCACAAATTTTTGTTTCGGCAATAATTTCGCGAAAAAATTTTTTAACTGTAAAATGAAAACTATAGTAGAAGTACGTAAGGGAATTCCTTACATTGGGCAGGAAAAACCCTTACATGGTTGCCAAACTTAGCTCAATACTTCAAATTGACGCAGCAAATTAAGGTATTTTTCTCTTTGGAAGGCAATCTCCCCGTCATGGGTAATATCCCTGCTCAATCGGATCGCCTTTTAAACCATTTTAATGGATAAACCACCAGGGAATTCAAATTTCCTGAATACCCAATAGGATAACTTCGAGGGTTTCGCTAAGATCATTTTTGGCTCTAACCGATAAGTATTTAAACTTATAGATCTTATCAAATGTCTTAATATTCGAAACGAGTAAAAACAAAACTCTAATTGTTTACAATTCCTCGGTTCCTCTTCAAGGGTTTGTGAATAAAAAGTAGAGTAAGTTTATTAACGATAAAACTTTTTTAGGATATTCTTAATAATCCGTCACAAGCTTGTACGGAAATTTCTGCATTTTTACTAACGTTATCATAAATGTTTTTGATGTTCTGAGAAATCGATAGTAACTTTTAAATATTCAACATAATCTAAAAACTTATGCAGATCAAGAACATGGACAACAACTTGGAGGTTTATAAGTTTTACACATAGAAAGCTTATAGAAAATATTCATGGGAGGTAAAAAACTTGCGGCAGGTATGCTAATTGTTAGTGCAGGTTTAGCAGGCATTGTTACATTAGGAATCGAGAGAACCCTTTTTAGGGAGCCATCAAGCTATATCAATGGTAAAGTTATCAAAGAATATGGTAATATAGAGCAAGCCATAGATGAAAATACACAATATGAAAAAGTAAATTATGGTATAATTGTCAAAACCGTTGATGGAAATTATACAATTAATATAAATTCAGAAGATCGAGCAGAGGATGGAGGGCCACAAGATATATACAGTGTTGCAGCCACTATTCAAGTAGGGACGCGAATTAGATTCCCTAGACAACCCGGAAGCGTAATAAATAGGACCCGTGCAGACACATCGTCGGGTTTTTCATCTAGTAAAATAGGGATGCTTGATCCAGACGCAATTCAAATATTAGATCCAAATTAGGATAAGTTTAAAATAATTTTTTGCAATCTATATAAAAATATTCTCTTTGATTGGAAAAACGAACCATGGTTAATATCTTTAAAGTTATAATTACTAAAGAAACTTGAACAATTGTAAAAATAATTATAATTCTAAAATATATGGAGGCATATTGAACATGACTAAAAAATAAAAACATAAGAATAATTATTAAAATCGCAAACACTTTGCTGAGCGTAACTAGCCACTTCATTTTATTTTTCATGAATAATCTCCAGTGTTTTTCATAAATTTTTTTGTTATTATAATTTGTTGCTAATTTACAACATTCGAGTCGTTGGATAAAACGATGACAACTATCAGAATAAAATATTCCAAACGCCATCACGACTGACATTGTTATAACAAAAGCCTCATCTTTATCAATGGTAACGTTTTTGAAATAATAAAAAAGTCCTGCTCCTAATATAAAGTAATTTGCAAAGTACCCAATATTGCCTAAATGTTTCCAAGATCCAGGTAGTATCATATCTCTGAACTTTGCAGGTAAGACGTAATTAGCACCCAAGTGGACATTTGCCTTCTTTTCATGGTACTTTATTCTTTCTTGCCTCAAAACAAGGCAACTCTTAGAAAATAAGATGATATGAGAAATTTTGTGTGAAAGAAAAGACATAGCAAACCAACCAAGTAAAAATACTACTATCGTCATTCCTACCCCCGTTGCTGAAAGTTCCGGAGTGTCTTTTTTTCCGACTAAAAATCCTGAAATCGCAAAATAACCAGATAACACTGTTAGATATAGTTGAGTAACCCACTTAGACTGCTGTGTGTGTGAATTTAAACTATTCCATGATTCATCGTATTCTCGATCGAGTAAGTAAATATAATTATGATCAGCATCCATATTTCCCAACCTATTTTTCCAATAGTCTTTTAAAGTACTCTTTTAATTTGAGAAAAGCCAATTAGAGCATCAATGTTCTTATGTCAACTAATATAATTTAGCATGTTCTGGTCCTAAATACTTAAAGCGAATGAAAGAAAAGCACTTACATTAACTACCTTTTGTAAATCCTACTTCTTTTATCAAAAACTCTGACAAATACAATTTTCTCTTTATTATCAATATCAGCAAGAATCCTGTAATCCCCAATTCTCAGTTTATAATAATCTCCTTCAAAATGAGTTAGATACCTTGAGGGATATTCTGCTATCTTATCCAGCTTAATCAAAATTCTTTTCGCAATCTCCCTAGGCAGTTTTTCTAAATATTTGAGTGCTTTTTTATCCCACTCTATTGAATAAGTCATTTTCCAAGAATAATTTTCTTAACTTTTTGTTGAGATACGTAATCTGATCTTTTTCTTGCTTCACTCAGCTCTTTTTTTGCCCAATCAGATAATTCTCCTTCATCATCTGATTCTCTTTTCAACAATAGGATATCTTTTATAAAAGCCAAATCTTTCTTTATTTCATCTAAATCCTTCGCTATTTGTTGTGCCATTTTAATTCTAATAAGAATTAGTTTATAAATTTATCCAACGAATTATAGATAAATATATATACAAGCACCACATAAATAATACACAAAGATTAGAACGAGTTAAAATTCAAAACTCTAAACGTTTACAATTCCTCCGAACCTCTTCAAGGGTTATAGGAAATGTTAACTGTTGAGGGTTTATCTCTTATTCCATAAAACTATAAAATTTATCAATAATATTATTCCTATAATAAATAATATAAGTCCAATAAATCCACCACTCAATATGCCTCTAACCCCAAATTCAACAACATCTTTAAACTCAGTCTCATTCATCATATAATCTCCAAATTATCTTATAAGTATATTATCTAACTCCAAGGGTTCTTCTTTTCTTATGTATTCCTCTATGTGTGCTCTTTTTCATAACTGATAGATTAGATTTTTGATTGTTGTCTTTATTGCCATCTTTATGATGAACTTCATATCCTTTCCATATCCTTCCTCCAACTTTCTTTTCTGCTACTCTCTTATGGACTGAACGAGTTGTTCCATCACTATCTTTGAATACTTTATATCCACTCTTATTTCTTCTAAACTTAAAAGCCACAAATATTAAGAGTAAAGATAATTTAAATATCTTCCTTAGCCTTATTCAATTGAGTAAAGCAAAAAACCAAGGAGTATATTTAGCAGCAATTAAACCTACCTGTTTTATTAACTCACCAGCATTTTCTCCACTTTCTTTTAACGTATTAAATTTTTCCAATATTCCAAATAATTTCTTTTTATTTGGTTCATCCAATTCATTATCGTTTTTTATTAATTGCCTTAGTACATTTATTTTAGAATTGTCCTGAACTTGAATTATAGGAGATTGGTTTCCTGTTGTTTGTGCAATTTGAAACTTCGAACTGTTGTTAACATTCGTTTGGCTATGAATATTCTGAGAAATTTCGGCCTTTTCCTTAAAATAATCCCTTTCTCCCAAAATTACCTCCATACCTTTGTCTATTAATTTTATTTCATCATCTGATATCCAATGTTCGTTAATAAATAAAGGATTCTTCCAATTAATATATTCTTTTTTTATTAAGTATCTTAATAATTCTCTTAATTCATCTCCTTTTATATCACATCTTTTTTCCAATTGTTTAAATGAAATTTTTTCTTGTACTTTATCTAACATTGCTAATACTTCCATACCATAAAGTAGTGTTTCGGATTCCATTTCTTTTTATTTTATATGTTACACTTAATAAACTCTTTTTTATGAGGAGTTGTTTCTCCCCACCATTCAATTTTCAATCCATTTTTTTCAATTATCTCATCAGTTAGATCAGTTCCTAAATCAAAAGACGAAACAGTATTTGGAGGAATAAAGTCACAATGGAATTTAACCCTATCATGAGAATCTACTTCTATTTCTCGAATTCTTTCACATTGCTCATCGACAAAATAGTCGGTACCATAACTGTCCGTTTCAACACTCCAAAGGTAAATAAAAAAATTCTTCCCAGAAAAATCTGCTTTATTGTTAAAAAAGACTTCTAGTGTATAGTTTGCATTTAGTCCTTCTGAAATCTTACAACTAACATCTATATCAGTTGATGGTTTTAGTTGAGAAGGAATCCAAAGACCAATTAGTATAATTATTACTCCAAGAATTACTTGAATTTTAATTTCTTTATTCATTTTTTAGGAATGTTCCAGGACCTCGATTTACATCTAGCGCATGAGATCGACAATTTTAGAGTTTTCCATTTGTGGTTACACCTTTCACATTTACAAGAATATACTTTCCCTTTTTGAACTTTGTATGACATATTATTGCTTATACTACCAAAGTAGTAAAGTTTATATAGTTTATTGTTCTTTAGAATTTAAGCTAGTTCACATGAAAAAATTAATAATTAATGCTCCGATTAGAACGTTGATTTATCAATGTAATAAGTGGAGACCACACGCGATACCAATAGATGAAATTGAAAATTTAATGGATGCTTTTGATAGACTTCCAAAACGTCACAAACTAAATGATAAAGATAAGTGGGCAGAATTTATAATTAAAAGAAATAAAGTCATATTTGCTACAAGCTATTATCTAGCCCTAAGACCTCAAGAAGCGGTTGGTATACATCTTAATGATGTAACAAAAGATCAATTCGGTAGATATTGGATTCAGATAAGAGGAGAAAACAATAAGAGAAAGAAGTCTAGGTTGTTACCAGTTCCTAAAGAATTAGCAATTATCTTTTATGGTTTCTTTAATGAGTTTAAGTATAAAGATTTCTGGAAAGATTCTAAGTGGGCCTTCCCTTCCTTTATGGGTAAGAATAAACATCTTGGTAGAGCAAGGTGGAATGATATCTTTCAGTTAGCGATAAAAGAAGCTGGTTTGTGGAGATCTCATCCGACAAAAGAAGGAAGAGGATTATATACAGCTCATTCTATAAGACATGCACGAGCGATACATTTGCTTGAAGCAAGTAATTTCGATCTCTGGACCGTAGCAAATATCTTAGGTCATGGAAGAGTTGATGTTACTGCTTCTTACTTACATATGTGTCCTAGTATTCAAGAACACATCTGTGATGTAATGAATGTTAGCTTAAAAGATAAGAAACATGGTCCCGTTATAGTCCCTAATTGTTAAATATAATTTTTATTTTTAATTCTTTATGAAAAGCTCAGTCTGGATGTTGAAGTTACAAGAAGGAGAATTACGATTACATCCATTCTTGAAAGAAAAGAAAGATGAAATCAAAAGGAAAAAGAAAAGGAAAAAGTAAGATGATATATTTGAAAGTCCCCTTTATTGTTAAGGAAACTAAGAATAGTTACGACCTTGTCTGTCCTATTCATAAATTAGTTGTGGAGATTGCATAATGGCTGCAGATATCTATAAATTTGTAGTTATAATAGCAGGATTAACAATTCTATTCACTTTATCAGGAATGGAAACTGGAATAGGATTATTATTAGAAAAATCAGGAGTAGATATTGTAAAGAATCCTCAGAATATTGCTCTTAGTAATCTATCATCTACACTTATAGCAGTATTGGTAGCCGCAGGTGTTGGAGGTATTGCTATAGGATTCATAACAAAGACATCTCCCGTAAATTTCTTATTAGTAGGATACGCTACATTATTAATTAGTTTTGTAGCTGATATTGTAGTTATAGCAAACTATGCGTTTAGCTTACAAGTTTGGGCTGGATGGGTTGTATTAGCTATTTTAACTCCCTTAGCATTTGGATACTTACACTCAGTTATAAGTTGGTGGGGGGATAAAGCATGAGCTTCATAGAACCCTTAGACTTTTATCAGATCTTTGTAAATACTTTTGCAGGTAGTATCACAATCTTTAGTTTTGTTGGAATAGTTCTTATCTCTGGTTTAGCTGCAAGATTCAAGATGCCTAATATTGTCTTCGGAGTTATGTTAATTATATACGCAATGATTTTCTCTGACTATGTCAAAGAATTATATTTAATAGCAATCCTAATAACTGGCTTCCTTGCGTTCAACGCATTTGCACAGTTATTCAAATAAATATGGCTAAATCAATACCACAACAACAGCAAAATCTTAGATTTGCGGCAGGATTACTAGGGCAACAAGAAACTCAAGTAGCAGCTAGGCAAGAAGAGATTAAGCAAGTTAAAGATCAACTATTATTAGCTAGAAGTAAGTTATCAAGTCAGCAAGTTCTAAGAAATATAAGAGATCAAAACCAACAACAAAAGAGAAATCTAGCAGTTGCGCAAATTAGTCAAATAAGAGAAGAGGTAGAAAAGAAATCTAGAGAGATACAACCAATAGTTGCACAAATAACTGAAAGAAGAGGTTTAGTCCAGGAAGCCCAAGAACAATTAGCTAAATTGGAAAAAGCAAGAAGAGAAGGGATTCCGTTATTAATAGAAGCAAGAGAGCAAGGAATTAATCAAGTTGTTCAATCTTTTGAAACAGAACTGGGAAGACCTTTAACAGATGCGCAGAAACAAAATATTACTAAACAAATAATAAGCGGTCAAACTACTATTAAGATTCCCGCTACAAATCAATTCGGACAACAAGACGGTAGGAATAATCTATTTTTCGAGAAGTTACCGACCATAGCACCACAATCTGTATTAGTTAATCAAAGTAATAAAGGTGTTTTATCTACAATTGGAGAATCAATTACTAGCCGTTTTGCTCTTTCTGTTGGACAACCAACAGCAGCAGTTTCAAACATAACAAGTTTACCTCAATTAGTAAACGTAGTAGCACAAAGAGAAAAAGATATTCTTGCTCAAAAGAAAGAGTTTGTTGCAAGAAATTTAAATGCTCCCATAAGAAACGTAACAGTAAATGAATTATTATCTACAAATAAACAGATAGTTGAATTAGATGATAGAATTGGAGGGTTTGTTAAGGTAACACCAGAAGGTAATATAGAAAAAGATCTAACCAGAAGAATATTTGCGTTAAGAGATAGAGTTAGTGGAAATGTAGAAGTGATTAATACAAACGCTCCAAGATTAGCTGAATTAGTTGGAAGAGGAGTTCCCGCTCCTGCTGCAGCTGGTATTGCTGGAGTTGATTTTCTAGTACAGCAATTAGATGAAAGATTTGTTGAACCAACTTTAGATAAAATAAGTATTCAAGAAGAATCAATATTAAGGAAAAAAATACCTTTTAGTTTTGGGGAATTGGCTGCTTTTATTGCTATTAGTCCTCTTATAGAAACCGCAGCTGCAGCTAGGGCAGTTTCCAAACAGAAGGCTAAACCTAGTTCTCAGCAAGCTAACAAGAAAAAACTTGATGCCTTAAAGAAGAAATTAAAAGAATTAAGAGATGAGGAATTGAAAAAGTTTAGGGAAATACAGCGAAAAAACATAAAGAATAGTGCTTTAACTGAAACAGAAAAAGCTAATGCTTTATTGAGGTTAGACGCAACTATTTTAGAAGCTAAAACTGGTAGAAGTGTTATTACTGAATCTGGAGCAGTAGATCTTAGAGCAGTGGAAGAGGCCCTTGCTAGTTTAAGAAAAAGTAAAAAGAAACTACCAGAGATTTCAGAAGCCACACTAGAGTTTGCTTTAGAGAAAACACCCGCTCAATTAGAGGGTTCTGCTGCTGGATCTGGAATAGTCCAACAAAGTATATTCTTTAAAGAACCAGCAAGACCTAAAATGGTTGGAGGAGAGGGAGTTGAAGAGAGCGAATTTGCTGGAACAGGACAGTTTGAGAGAACTGAAGAGTTAACTGGAATCGCTCAAGCAATTCAACCATTATCTAAAAGTAATTTATTCTTTAAGCAAGATACTAAACTTAATGCTTTACAAGATACATCTCAATCCCAATTACAAAGAACACAACAAAGCCAGGTACAAAAGCAATCTCAGAATGTATTAACATTACAAACTAATTTACTTGGACAATCAACTTCTCAAGTTCAGAGACAACAACAAAAACAGAGATTGGCTCAAGCACAAAGATCTGTACAAGCACAGAGACAATCTCAACTACAAGCATTAGGGCAAGGACAAGCATCTAAGTCACAAACAAGAAGTAAAGGAAAAAGGAAAATTAGGATCCCTCCACCATTTATTTTTTCTTTACCTGGAGGATTTGATAAAGAAGTTTTACTAAGCGCTGTAAGAAAAGTTAAAGGTGTGCAACCACAGATAAGACAAAAAGGGGCTTGGAGAGACTTAGGTAATCCAACTGACTTTCTTAAAGCTAAGAGAAAAGCAATTTCTTTTACAGATAAAAATCTTGCAGCCAGTTTTAGATTAAAGCTAGGAAGTAAGGTACTACCTATCGGTATCTTACCTCCTAGCTTTAGGCCCTCTAAATCAAATTCAAAAGTAGGTGTCGAGAAACGAAGGTTTAGATTAGATTCTAGCTCGGAAGTAAATCAAATTTTAGGACTAAAGCGAAAAGCTAGTAAAAATTTAAATTTATTTAGGAAAAGGAGGTAATTTAATCATGGAAAAATCAGTTGGAATTTCTTGGATTTTCTATTATATTGGCGTTATATTTATTTCCTTTATGAATGGAGGGTTTTTTGCTACGGAACCAGTTATTAGTACAATAATATTCTCATTTGGAGCACCAATCCCTTTAGCGTTGATTGTGTTCTATATTTTAGAGAAACACGAGAAGAAGAAAGAGAGGGAAAAAGAGTAAGTTTATCTAGGAAAAAAGGATAATAAAACTATGAAAAGATCACATCTAATTAGTTGGATTGTTTATTATATCTTTGTTATCTTAGTTTTTTTTAGAAGTGGTGGGTTTATCTGGCAAGAAGGCTGGAATGTTTATGGTTATATAATTGGTTCACTAATCTTTATATTTGGAGTTCCTATCATTCCCTCGCTGATTCTCTTTTATATTTTAAGGAAATTCGATAAGTAAGCAATTATAGCTAGTTAAATATCACATATTCTTTTTGATTTGGGCTATTTCATAGTCATTTGTTAATCTTTACATTAAACTATCCCAAATCAATACATCCTTTCAGGAAAGAATCTTTGAGGAAGATTCCCTAGAATAGATCGCATTATCATTTTGTCCTTATGAGAGAAGACGTCGTTAGTTGCATAATCATCAGCAAGTTCTTTAGGAGTATGTCCTAAGTGTTGTGCTAACTTAAAGCCATCAACACCTAAAGCTAACATCCAAGAAGCAAAAGTCTTTCTTATATTATGACTAGAAAATTGATCTGGTTTATCTATTCCTGCTTTCTTAGATGCTTCTTTCAATCCAATGTTTAAAGCGTTGGTTGATAAGAACCTATGACTATCTATATTATTCTTTAACCAGTTCATAAATTTGGAAGAGACTGCAATGATTCTAGGTTCAGGGAATCTCTCCCCAAGTTTAGCTCGAACTTTTACATGCTCAATCACAATGTTGTTTCTTTCACTATCTAGATTTCTTTTCTTAATACCTCTACACTCTTCAATTCTTCTGCCTGTGTTAATCATTATCATAGTAGAATACCTTTGATTTTTATTGAGGTGGTCTAACATCTTCTCAAAATCACCAGGGAAAAAAAATCTTTTCTTAACTTCTTTTCTTTTGTTTACCATTATTTTAATTCTAAAGCCTTCAAGATACGCTTTACGTTTTCATCTAAAAATACAACATCTTCTCTCGCGAGCTTCTGTAAGAATCTACCTAAAGATCCCCTACCTTCAAACCCAGCACGTTTTGCTTTATGGATTAGCCTTTGCTTATCTTCTGGGTAAAGCCATGCTTTAACTATTAGTTTATTCATCCTAAATATTCCCCTGTCTTTTTCTTTACTTTGAAAAAACCTAAGTAATTCTTTATCTCTTCATGCTTCAACATCTTAAGAGCGAGATCTGCCAGGTCTATTGTATTAAGAACCTGAGAAGTTAGTACTAGATCACCAACCGCCACCTGCTCATGGCCATTTAATGGCTGGCTATTAATAATAACAGGAGCTACTTGCTTTTTCTTGTTTGTTTTTTTTATTTCTTCCATTTGTTTTTTATTTCCCTTTGACTTAACCATATATAATTATATAATTGTGCTATGATTAGTGTATGAACCCCCTTTATCCTTGAATTTCCGTAGTATATTGAATATTTGCGTGTTGCCCACGCTGATTTTATACTCTTTAAACAAATCTACCAATCTTTTTCTACTAACTTTAAGCTCTTTAGTCATAATATAGATCATTTTGTTTCTATCTTCATACTTACTAGCTGGATTGCTATCAAAATCTGCTTCCATTAGGGCCTTTTCTTTCAATTCTTTGTATTTCTTTTCTATTTTTTCATCACCCAGAGCAAATTTCCCGTAGAATCTTCCTCTGTTTCGTGTGTGAACGGAACGATATTCATAAGTCTTAGAACCCAATAAGTATAATCTTTTCTTCTTAGATCTATTATAAACCATATAATAACCTCTTCTAGATTTGTTTTCATATACATTGATCAATACCTTAGCTCTAAAAACTGCAACATACTTGTCTAACAAGAAGAAAGTCGGCAATACTACAATCACAAATAAGTTTTTTTGTCTCATTTGCATCATTAATGATATTAACATTCTATTTATGCCTGAAAGAGAAGCTCTACTTGATAAACCAGTAAATGCTTCATCATAAATTACTACTTGACCTTTCTTAGCATTCATTATTTGTTTCTTGAATTGTTCTGCAGAAAAACAAATTCTCTCAAGATCGAGTGTAGAATCTATAAATCTTCCAATTTGTAAAGCTAAAGTAGATTTTCCAGCACCCTCATTACCATCAATACATAAAACAAAGTCCCTATCTTCCTTTTGTAAGTTTTCTTTAATATTACTTAATTCTTTATGTATTCTATCCTGCATAAAATATTCTACTTGTCTATCTGCTGGTTCATTAATTTTTAATATCATTTTGAACCCCCAAAGAAATCATAGCCACATTTCTTACAATACCAATTAATTCCATCTTGAGTAAATGGAGCAAATTCATCACCACATTTAACACACACAGGGTTTATTTCCTGTGGTTTAATCTTTTCCACATCATTTCTATCCTGTGTGTGTCTTAGTTTTTCATTATTTTTAGACAATTTAACAAAATCATTAGCAGAAAACCCATCATACACACCCTTGTTTTCTTGAGGAAAAGTCTTTTCCTCATCATTTGTACCCTGTGTGTGATGTAATAATTCAGAAAATTCAGGTTTTATCTCAACATAATACATAGGTCTTCCACTACCAATTTCTAAATTTTTAAGAGAAACAACACCTAAGATTTCAAAGATTTTCATAGTTCTTCTTGCAGTTTCAGAAGAACAACTTAATTCAGACTGTATGTTTTCTGTTGTTAGTTTTCCTTCATGCTTTAGAAGTAATTTCAGAAACTCAAATCTATCATGAGGCATTGATGAAAATGTAACTGCTCTAACTATTTCTAAATCTTCAGATTTCAAAAAAGTTCTTCCATTAATTAAAGCATTTCCTTTTGCAAGATTATAAAGAGAATTTATTGCTCTTGGTGGTTCTTCAATTATCGGAAAGTTATGCTGATAATCTTCTCCTTCTCCTTTCCAAATCATTAAAGTACCTCTAAGTTTTGCTAGAAGTTGAGCATACTTGACAATTTCTTGTAAGATAAAAATATCTTGTTCAGCATTCCATTCTAAAGAACGAACTGGATATTTCTTAAAATGATTATCAAGAAAGTTTCTTACAGCACCCCTACATATTTTTATTTTTTCTTCATAAGCATTTGAACGGAACATTTCAACATAATCCGCATTTTCTCTATTTTTTTCAGACATATTCAAAAAGAAAAGTCTATTACCAATCTTTCCCATGATGTTCCAAACATTAGCTCTTAGAGGAGTAGTTGCACCAATCCATCCAAACTTATAGTCTCCAGAATAACCTCTATGTCCATGAACTCCACTATCACGATTCAGGCCTTCGCCATCTAAAACTCTTGTTAAGATTGAAAAGTTATCAAGTAGTTTATCTTTTGGAGCTTCAAATAAAGGAGCAAGTTCTGGAGAAAGTAAGACCTTATTCCTCAATTTTGGTAATAAATCAACTTGTCCTAGATCATCAGCTTTTACATTTGCAGAATGAGATACAAAAGACTTAGGAGTAAAATCATCTGAAACATAACTTAAAGGGTGATTGTAGAAGAAAGATAACACTGTTGTTTTCTCTCCGCTTGGAGCACCAACAAGATTAAGACTAGGACAACCATTTAAGTTCTTTAATGAAAGAGATGCGTATAGAGATAAACATGCTTTTGTTTCAAACCAGACTGAAGAAAAATTATCTTTAACATATTTCTCTAAACTTTGAATTTCCTTAATATCTTTTTTAGGAATATAATAACTAAATTCAAATTTTGGACTTTCTATCTTTTTTAATGGTTCAGTCTTCAAGGCACCCATTGACTTAAGCTGTTTACGGGTTCTTTCTTTCATAAATGATGTTGCTTCTTCTTGAGTTATTTCTTTCATTCTAAATCCTCCTTAACTGGCTTCGCATAAAGTATGGCCTCTTCTTCTGGTGTAAGTTCTGTTTGTTCAATTTCTTTGATTTTTTTAGTAGAAACCAGCTGAACAGGTTGACCATTTTCACTCCAGGATTTTGTAACAATAATAAAATCTCCACCCGTTGCCCATTTACAAATCTGTTTAATCGTACCATAAGCTAGGTTTGATAACTTAGCAAGTTGGTATTTAGAAATAGGTTGTTTTGCTCTAATTAAGTTTAGAACAAGATTATTCCTTTCAACTACGCCATTATAATCCTTTTCTTGTAACTTTTTAACTAGGGTTTTAACGTCATGTTCGCTAAAAAAGGTATTAGGAGTCATACTGGGCAAAACCTCCCTTGAGAAATAGAATTATAGCTCTTTCGTAAAAAGCGACATATTTTTAAAGTTCTGTGATTTGTTCCCATTGTAAATTAAGAAGGGGTGATTGTCCTGTGAAATTTCAATCACCTCTTTGCTATGAAATTGAAGATTATTTCTTGAGCTTCTTTATTCTCCCATCCATTGTATTTTTTGATTCGATGTTATCATGTTCCTCTAGCCAGATTACTAATAGGTTTTCAATCAGAGGTGAAACTTTTCCACCGAAGTAATTAATTTTATATCTAACTTTATCTATAATACTTCTACGAATTGAGATTGTAACATTTACTTTTTTTTCCTCATTAGTCTTTTCTTTAACTTGCTTAGACATACATGATTCTATGTAAGATTACTTATAAGCTTTGTGGGTACAAAGATTTTTATCGACGATAAGAACTCTAAAATACCTCAATGTCATTTTAGAATAGTTCGGTTAAATAGACATAAATTTAAAATCTTCTTACATTAGTCTTTAACATGAATTGGGGTTATATGGCTCTTCTTGCGCTGGCAATTGTAATATCAATTATTTCGATAGTTGTTATAAATTTATTTATCTAATTTATTACTTGGTCCTAACATACATTTTTTTATTCTTCTCAAAAACTTTAACTGTTGGAAACTTTTTCTTAAAACGTTTCTCCATTGCTATTGTTTTATCATTGATTCTTTCTTCAAACTTATCCATAAGATCTTTCATATCTCTTATTTTAGACTTTAAGTTTCCCACCTCAAGTTCTAATTTATGTTTTGTCTTTGGGTTGATCTCTTTAATCTTATATACATTCTCCAATAAACTCTTAGCAACATCTTCTGAATTTATATGAGAGTAAATTGCAGTCATTCTACTATCTTTACTGTGTCCTGCAAATTTCTTATGTATTTGCTCAGGCAATATTTTATACAACTCATTTAATCTACTATGTCGTAAAAGGTAAGGATATATTGGTCTGCTTAGTTTTGATTTCTTTGACAACCTTCTTAGAACCATAGACAAATAACTTTTATCTATGGATTTCTTTCTATCTCGAATTGTAGGAAATACATAATCGCTATTTCTTATGTTCTTAAAGGCCCATTCTTGTTTCCATCTTTTTAAGTGTACAACACTATCTTTAACCAAGATAGTTCTCGCGCTATCTTTCTTCTTAGAATATAAATGTACCTTGCATAATCCATCATCAGTAAATTTCAAATCTTCCCACTTTAATTCCCTTATTTCTTGTGGTCTTGCTCCACTTTCATATAACAACGTAATAAGGGCTTTATCTCTTAACCTTTCTGCTGTTCTGAGCAAAAGCTCAAGTTCTTCTTCTGTTACTAAATTATTTTCATTAACCTTCTTTTCATTTAATCCATTTTGATTTTTTACATCAATAAATTCATCAAACCTTATACTCCAATCTCTAAAGTTCCACCTCAAGAATTTCTTTATATGAATTTTAATTCCGTTCTTTGTCCATTTCTCTCTATCTGAATTATTTAATAAACTTAGGTAATTTCTTAAATCTTCTAAATTTATGTCATCAAAATTCTTTTTGACAAGAAGCCTAAATTGTACAACATTTCTTCTTATATCTTCTAATTTCTTTTCTTTTGCATTTATAGAACAATAATCTATGAACTTATCCAATTTATTTTTTTCTAGAATATCAAGGTTTCTATATGCTTTTTTCAACTCCCCCCTTCCGTACTTAGGATAAACTCCTTTCATAAAAGAGAATAATAAAGGAAGTTTATAAACCCTCGTTTGTTAACACTTACTTACCCCCTCTTCAAGGGTTTGACTTTTTGTAAGCGTTTACGGGTTTTGTGAAGGAAATGTGTATTAACTTTAAAAAACTCGTTTCGACTTAACAAAGATGAAAGATCACTATCCCGAATATCGAAAAGAGAATATTACCACTGAGTATATTTATTCACATTTAGTTAAGGCTGAACAAGAAATAGTGGACAAATTTTTGACTTATTGTTCAATTACCGCAGGAAAGGGAAAACTTAAAGACATCAAAACCAATATTCTTCAGTTTCGGGATATAGTTGAGAAACATTTTGAAAAAAATACGTTAAATGATGTCAGAGCCTATCTCGCAATTCTTAACCAATCGGGGCGAGCGAAATGGACAAAGAACGGAATTAAAATCCATGTGAAGAAATTTCTGAAATGGAAATTCAAAGATTGGTATGAAAGATTTAACGAACTAGCAGATATAAAGCTATCCAAAAATCCCAGAAACGAAGAGCGGATAAATGACAGCACTCTCGTAACAAAAGAGGAGTTATCGAAACTGCTTCGCATAGAGGATACAATAAGGGGCAAGGCCCTCTTGTTCACATTATATGAAACAGCGGCTAGACCGCAAGAAGTCAGGCTCTTACGGTGGTCGGGAGTCGAATACCTGGAAGATAAAATTACAAAAATTTCTCTATATTCAAGGAAAACGGGGCATTCGAGAGCGGTCTTCGTTAAGGACGCAACCATTCATCTTAAGAGATGGGAGCAAGAATATATCAATTCTGAAAGAAAATTAACAGACTATGTATTTCCGTCCAAGAAGGCTTCCCATGAACCAATGGGAAAGAGTGCTTTAGAGGTTTGGTTGCGGAGATTATCGCACAAAGCAAAGCTAGGCAGAACCATATATCCTTATTTGCTTCGCCACACCCGGTTAACTGAAATTTGGGATAAACTTGGTGATGTCATCGTCCACAGGAAATTTGCCGGACATAGCCAGGACAGCTCAATGACTTCACTTTACGTCCATCTCAGCGACAAGAATGTAAAAGATTCTATTTTAAGGAAAGTTTATCAAGTTGATGAATCACATCCAAGCAAAACACAGGAATTGGAAAACGAAAACAAGCATTTGCGGGCGGAAGTTAAGAACATGCGGTCAATCAAGGAAGAGTGGCATTTACTAAAACGGCACTTCCCAATGATCCAAGAGGTTTTTGCAAAAGCAAAATCTGTTGAACAGCTAGAGGCCGCTTATCGGAATAAAAGTGAAGAGGAGTTGGTTTTGCAAAATACAAGGGCTGCTCAGTAACATCGATATAGTGAAAATTAAAACCGCCCTTCTTAAAGCAAAAGTGTCCTGAGACTTCAGTTGTTCGTTGTTATTACTCCCGGTATTTTACAAATAGAACTGGGGTATTAAAAATATCCCGCAATTAAATGAAGTCTCGAATCAGTTATAAAAAAGTTCAATCGTAATTTCTAGTTGATCAGAATCACATCAAACCATTGATTTGTTCTAAAATCATAAAACCATCGTGGGTTCGATGAACCAACAACATACCAAAGCCATGAATTTCCATTTTGGCTAAAGATAAAAGGGTAAACTTCATCGCTCGTCCAAAGCCATCCCATGTTGGTTGTCCAATACCATATATTGTTTGTTGCCTGGCTTTTAGTATATATCCACTCATGTTCATTATGCCAAATCCAAGGTTCAAAAGATTTGTCATATGTTCCAAACCAGGAAGAGGTATACCAGTCATTTCCAATGGATATTCCGCCAAATATATCTCCTCCATCGATCTTTCTTTGAAGAGACAAGGTATTCTGATATGTAAAACTGAAGTTTATGCCTTCAAAACTTCCGGAAAGCTCGCCACTTCCCGAAAATTCGATTTGGTTGTCGCTGATTATGCCAGTTGAAGAATAAATATTTTTTGAAATAATCAATCCTTCCTGTGCCTCCACAATTAAGAATACTTCTGAAATTGAAATTAAATTGCCAGATATATTCCCTCTTCGAGACCTCACAGGGATAAAATCTTCGAGACCTTTCAAAAAGTCAGTATAATCAAATCTCATTTCACAGCCTGATTGAATCACAGTCAAATTCTCAACATTTGCTTCTTCTCGCGGGATATTTATTATTTCCTGACCATCTACTATTTTTCCAAAACCAATTCCTACCCCTCTATAGTCTCCGGCTATGTTTGGACAATCTGCGAAAAGACCATTAAGAAAAAGACAAGAAATAATTGTCGCCAAGGAATAGATACGCACTTGATGTTTCATGGAGGTTTCTTTTGGGATAATCCTCGTAATCCTCGTTTACAAAATCAGAGAAAATCTTGGAATTATGCGCTGCTTACAGAAAACAGCATAAAGCCATCTGAAAGGGGTTTGAATTCGATTTTGAATGACAAAGGCTCTTCTTCCCCTCTCTCTTTTTCAGGGCCGTCCAGGGATTTATTACTGTCAGATTTTGATTTAATTGGGGCAAGTTTGACCTCTATAGGATTTGGAACGAGGTCATTTGTAGCTCCGGTGCTTGAATCCACCGCTACACCAATCAGACCGCCAAATAAAATGTTGCCAGCCATTGCCTGTGCTCCACCTTTTACTCTCGTTTGCACCTGGATTTCAACGGGTTCATAGCCGGGCTTTTCAATCTTTACCGTAAAGCCTTCTTTTCGAGAAACTTTGAAGGATGCGGGTGTTTTCCCGGAGAGCCCTATAGAGGTTGTTACGGTAGCTCCTGGAGGGTCGGAATTAACAACCAAGACATCTTTAGAGCCTCGAGTAATTGTGGCACAGCCAGAGAGAAATTGAAAAAGGATTGGTAATACAAGGCAGATAACAGTTATTTTTTGCATGATTCAGAATATTAAGTTGTTGATATAGAATCGGTTAAGTCACGAATTAATGGACCAATGCAATAAAAAGAATACATTTGTGTTCATTATGTCAATAAAATATGAATACATATGTCTGTGTAAAATCCTAAGCACTTTCCTATACAATTTTGCTTGTTGAACCTAGAACAAGCATTTGGAGAGATTTTAAAGAAAGCCCGAAAGGAGCGGGGAATCACTCAGGAAGAACTTGCTCACCGCTCAGGCTTTCATCGCACAGCTATATCCATGCTGGAGAGAGGGTTGCGAAAACCTACACTCCACACGGTATTTGCCCTTGCGAAAGTCCTTGATTATCCCCCTGAAATTCTTATCGCCGAGGTCAAAAGGCTAAATCCGGATATAGAGTTGCCAAAATGACAGATGCCCGAAATTGGGCGACTGAACTCAAAGTTTAAGACATCACCATTTAGGAAAATAGCAAAGGTGTAAGTCCAAAGAATTCTGTCATAACAAATTGAAAGCGTTCAAGTCATCCACCTGATTCGGCAATTTGGTGTTTTGCTTATTTGGATGCCCTCGCTTTGCCTCGTGCCCGGCGAGGGTTTTTTTATATCGGCCTTGAAGGAATTTGAGATTTCAAATTCGATGAACAATAATATCTTTGGCTAGACTCCTTATCTATTGCTCGTCAATTTAAGTCCATGTTCCGGCCTTCCTGTGACATCAGAACAGTTCACGCCGACCAAAATCAATTAGCGGAGCAAATAGCACGTAACCTGGATTCTGGAGGTTATGTCGTATCTTCAACGATTGAGGCGGAAAGCCATGGAAGAGTCACCATCACATCAAAAAACGAAATCCGTTCGCCATGGAAGCTTTTTAAGGAAAACCTACCCCAGATTGTTCATTTCCGACTTGAGCAGAAGGAACACAACGAAATTGTTATTGAAACGGAGTTTGAGTCTCATGCTTGGTATGTGTTCTTTCTTGCCTGCTTGAATATTGCCTTCACTTGCCTGGGAGTAGCGCTTTATTTATTCCTGGCCTTGCGGGTTGGCGGTGTAGATCACCGTGTTCATGTCATTTCTATTGTTCTCCTCATAGGCGGTTTGGCTTTCGCGGGCTGGATGCGTTTTGTGTTTCTTGCCCTCAATGCTCAGGGCAATGTCATATTTATCGAAGCGTTCTATAAAAATATTCAAAACACTTTAGGCGTGAATGCACGGGTTATTCAGCGGCCTCATCTTTGCCCTCATTGTTCCAAATTTATCTCTTTTACATTCGTTTGTTTTCTGCTGGCAACTTCTTTGTTATTTGATTCAAATCTCTCATCAAAAGTAACGTTCTTTTTATTATTCGGCTTTATCTTATCGCTATGCTGTATTCAGGCGGCAAATATATTTGGGCGGGGAACAACCGTGGTCACGGTGCTCCATTCCACGGTATTTTTTGGCGTATATGGCGCGGTTCTATTTGCCGCCCTAAAACCGCTGAAGCTGGCCGCATCAATTTTTGAGTCGCAAATCAGGCGCGGCGTTTCGCCTGACCTGAACCTGTCCCCTTACCTTCTGGAAGTAGCTGTTTTACTGGGTTGTATCATCTTTCCCACAGCATTCCTACTCAGTCTCTTCAGCTTCATCAAAAAAATCATTCCAGAGTTAGACCTGAGACGATCAAGGGAAATTCAGCCTATCGAACCCGAACCGGTGGAAAAATACTGTTCGTATTTTGTGGTCGGAGCGCTGTGGATTTTTTCCATCGGAGTGCACGCAGCGATTCTCTATATTTCGCTTTCGCTGCTTGAGCCCCTCCTATTTGGAAAGAATGTGATATTCCAAAACGCTTTTTTAACCGAATTTCACGAAACATTTGTTGTTTTGACCCAACACTGGCATCCGAACTCTTTTGTAGAAAAAGCAGGCGTAGTATTGTCCAACCCGGCAGCGGAACGTTTTGCAGAAAGCATATGGAAAGTTTTTGTGTTCGTTTATACATTGCCCGTACTGTTTCTGTTCGGCGCATTGGTCGTTAAAAATCTCTCCAATTTACTTCACTATTTCCGATTGCTTCGGTCAAATTCTGGGCCGGAAAACACAGGGGATCAGTTTAATAGGATTCAGGAAATTGCACGAAACATCTCGGCCTATACAGGTATTAAGCCCCCTGCAGTTAGGATCGTCAACAGTGAAGCGATCAACGCCTATGTCGTCATTCCCAAGCTGCCTTTATTGAAGGAAATACTTGTCCTGACGGAAGGCGCTGTCACAAAACTGCCATCAAATGAAATCGCCGCCTTAATCGCTCACGAAATCGGACATATCCGGGCGCGGCATGTGGCCTATTTCTCGTTACTGGATTTTCTATCGGCATGGACTTTTCTGGGAGAAGGCTACGTTACTGTTCTATTTGCCAACCCGTTTCATCTGGAGGAGGAAGCGGATACTTTTGCTGTTCGCTATTTGGATGAAGAGCGGTTGCTTGGGAGACAAGCTTTGATTCAGCTTCTAACCTTGATTGAGAAGGAAAAGATTAAGGCGTACTGGCAAGCTTCTGAATTACAGGGTTTGTCTGTGAGCCGGAATGATCACATGGACTGGCTGCCGTCCACTCTGAGATATGGATTGAGCCATTATCCAGGTTTTGGACCAACAAAAAAACTATCGTTCAATTTCCGGCTGTTTTATTTTCTCTGTTACAATGGTTGGTTGGCGTATTACACACACCTGCCGTTTGACGAACGTGTGATGAAAATTAAAAGTATGGAAACGCCATGAGCAAATCAAAAATCAGTCCGCTGGAAGCGAAGAACCTATCCAAAAAAATCTTTCTCGAAATTCATCCGGAAAAGGATCTCTGGTTCGATCTGGCATGGGAGGCATTCGAGGAACGCGGGTTCGATTTGCCCGTAAAGGGTAAAGCGCATGTGCTACCCGCATTGGCAATGTCTTCGGATTCGGACACGGCGGTCAAGGAATTGATCGATCATTTTGCGGTATTTTTCGAAGCTTTTATGGTATCCTTTCCTGTGGCTAGGGAGGAACTCTTAAAAAGAATCCAACAGGTAAGCCAGGAGCATGGTGAGGGCCTTATCGCGACTCAAGGACTGGTAGAAAAACTTAATTGCCACCTGCCACTGGATGACGGGTCAGAAGCGCAGCGGATTGATCTCAAGAAAGCAGCCCCGTCTGAAAAACAGGTTTTCGTCGAAAGGCTCCTCAAAGGGGAATATACTGGACCCCGAAGCCGTTCACTGAGGTATGCAAAAAGCGTTCCATCGAGGGCGAGTTACGACCTCGTTATCGATGAAAGGAATTCCACCCTGTATATCAGGCCGTCTGGCGACGATTTGGTCAAAAGGGATATATTCAAACTGCCTGGAATGCAGCGCGGTATGCTTTGGCTGGTTCTTTCTCATGTCTCCATTGGCTACTTGACTCATGAAGATATCGGAACAACTTTTGGATATGAATTGGGGAATAGGTTTGACCCGCAAAAAATTTATCAATGCCGCATTCAGTTGGGCAAGCTTTTGGGAGATGCTCTGAGGAATAAAGTTTTGTCCGAAGGGGTCACGAAAACCTACAGGATAAGCAAGGAAAACTGGTCCTTTTGTTGGATCAGGGAACATTTGGATTCCGGCTCAAGCCTGCTCTTGCGAGGCGTTGGGCGGTAATTACGACTGTTCAGGCTTGTCCTCTCGTTTGGAAAACTCGGGTAGTCGCATATGAGTCCAAAACCTCAGACCACCTACTCTGCTAGGAGAGATGGTCAGAGAATTATTATGAACCCATAATTACCATTTTATCATAGATATTTTGACTTAACATTATCGCTATATTGTTGATAATAAGTAACTTAATTCGACATTAAGCAAGTAAACTCTCAAAATCCAATAGGCGACGCAAAAAAGGCTGTTTTCGAGTTCAGTTTAACCGCCGAATCAAGTTGGAGTTCCACGATGCGACGGTTACGAGTGATGCGTGATAGTTACTCTACGGGGAACTTAATGAGGCTTTCTGGCTGACTGCGATAGGAAACGAAAATTTGGTGAATGACCGCACAGACAAAAATATCCAACACACCAGAACGGCTCTGTTTCGCCAGTTTGGTGATCTGGAACGGGCCAACCTGTGTAGAGGCAACATGCACATGGCCGACGATTGGTTGTCAGTTCTTCCAATCGATCGTTGCCCGCTATTGAGAGCGTCCCCTGAAACGACGTTTTCGATATCCTGACTTGTTAGCCCATTTCCTCAAAGCATATCAAACTCAGTCTGTTCAGGTCGCGGACTTGGCTTCGATTCATAATTTGAATGGGTTTCTGATTCATCTACTTCTGGAATTGTTTGGAAGATATAGCCACCTTTCCTTATCGAAATTATCAAGCGCCTTTCGTTGAGCAGCGTATTGCCGTGTATTAAGTCGGCATTTAAGTCAAAGAGCCATGCGTTAATGGCCGCCATCTTAACACACCTATCGTCAATATCCTGGCCGACATAAAAAGCATCTGGATGATATTTCGACATATTTATTAAAAGCCTTCCAGAACCACAGCAGGGATCGTTGATAGTAGTTCTCTCCATTGTTCGGCCACTAATCATTCTTGCCATCACTTCAGAAACATTACTAGGAGTCATAAACTGTCCATGTTCTCCGTAGGAAATGCCTGATTGATAAATTTCCCCAAGTATGTCTCTTTCCTTTTCCCGTGTTTCTCTCGACAACACACTCCAGGCTTCGGTAAAATAATCAATTGGTCGTTCACCCCTTCTCCTTGTCTGATTTTCCCTATATCGTTGAATAATTTGCAAGTATTGATCTTCATATTTTCCTTCTAATCGGTTTTCGCGTAATCTTTGAATAAGATCGGGTCGATTTATATTTTCTGTTAAGGAGCAGAGAGAATTCAAAATCAAATCCAGCCAATCAGGAAAAATTGTATTAGCTGAATAGCCAAAGCTCCTAATCTTCATTAATTCATTCCAAACTTCCTTTCCATCATCTCCAATATAGTCACGATTTCTCCGAGCCAAATTTTAAATCACCTCATCATTTTCAAACACAAATTTATTTATAGATTCTTCCTCTCTTGTCAAAAACCCTTACGAATAAAATCTTTTTCTTTTTATCAACGTCTATCAATGCCCTATAATCCCCAATTCTTAATTTATAACCAATGCCTTCATAATGAACTAAATATCTAAATGGTAATTCTTTTATTTGATCGAATTTGTTTAAAATCCTTTTAGATACTTTTTTTTGTAGTTTTCGCAGGAGCATGAATGCATTTTTACTCCATTCTATCGAGTAACTCATTTTTCGATAATCAACTTCTTAACTTCTTCATGAGATATATTATCAGTTCTTTTTCTTGCTTCTGCTAACTCTTGTTCCGCCCAATCTGTTAATTCTTCCTCTTGAATGATTGCCTTTTTTATAAGTTCTATGTCCTTTCTCAAACTGAGCATATCTTGATGAATGGTTTTTAGATTGATTTCCATTCCCTGCTAAAGAATTTTATGTTTAAAAATCTATCGACATCGATCAATAGTGAATCCTTTCTTGTATTTTCTCATCAGCAAACTTTATTCCTGATTTCATTTTCTCCAACTTAGACGTGGCTTAGATAAATATCTTTTTACCAGTTCTGGATTCCAAATCCAGACAATCCACCCCTCTTTGTCCCGTGCTATTTTTCCCGATTCTAACAGATAGTCAAAAACAACGCAAAAAGTCTGGTAAATCATTTTTTTAGGCAGAGCTTCCCAAAGAGATTTTTTCTTATATTCTCCAGAGTTGTCTCTAATAAAATTCTCTACTCTTAAAATAGTATCTAATTGTGGATAGTGCAGGATATTCTTTCTTAACATTACTTGTGGCATGGTTATACATATTTGTATAACTTAAAAATCTTTCGGTAAATCGAGCCCAAACCAATAGCTGACAATTTCTCCAGTAAACTAGGTTTTTGGCAAAAACACGCACTATCTACTCATCGGTGACTCGCGCGGAGCGTATAAGTCGCGAAATCGTGCT
Organism: Opitutales bacterium; assembly: GCA_021772535.1. GTDB lineage: Bacteria > Verrucomicrobiota > Verrucomicrobiia > Opitutales > UBA2987 > JAJFLU01. The sequence goes on from JAJFLV010000025.1 coordinate 39,848, forward strand.
TTGATATACCCGTCAATAACACCCAATGGTGACAAGCGTCACTAAATTTTCAATGGGTGAATCGGGAGTATTGTTCGTCGTGAATCCCTGGTATAGGGAGTTAAGGCGTATCTGAAAATAAGCCAAATGGAATTGTAATTGGTTCATGGCCAGCCACTTTCGCCTATTTATCCCTCCTGTGAAATCGGGAAGGAATTATAAGTAATATTTAAGCAAGCTTTAGGGGTTGAGTGAATGGCTGGCAACCCGCTGTTGTGATAATCTTAGGCTAAATAATTCAGAGCGTTAAGATGATACATTTATCAAATAAAACTATTTCTTAAAAGTATTCAGACAGCGAAGAAAACATTAAGGCCATACCCAGGATGGAAAGCATAATTTATGGATATACTAACAAAATTAGCCCATGACTATTGGAATTGGGTTGGAAATTTTCACCCGATTTTTCAAATGTTCCTTCTCAGGTGGGCGTGTCTGCTGCTCTCCCTTCTATTTTTTGGGACGATTGTTCGCACCATTTCCATAAAATTAGTGAGTAGGACGCTGGCCCTACAGGTTTTGGCTGTAGCATTGGGTATTATCGTTGGATTTTCAATTTCAGTGGAGAAAGCCCTTAATCTCAAATCAAACGACTTAAATCTTCTCCTGACGATTTCAATCCTTACCTGGCTTATCGTTCCTTATTTTCTTCCTCAAGTCCTTATACGAAGGAGAGGATTTCAGAGAATCACATGGCCGGTTATTTACCTGACAGAATTCGTTCTTCTGGTTGTGCAATTCGTCGCTTTGAAAGGCAATTAACGATGCTAACCATAATAAAATCAAAATTGTCCCGATTCTTTTCGGATGGAATTGATACCTGGACCGGAAAAAATTCGCCTACTGTAAAGGCGGACCGATCCGTATCGAAAACTCCAGATGCAATAAATCCGCAAACACTTCCCGCACAACCAACAGTCCAGAGAATGAGGAACGATCTCATCCAGAGCGAGGTCGTCGAAGAAATCCTGAGTAAAAAATCCGAGCGGGTCCATATAGTCAAAAGTGGTTCGGAAATTATTGGCTCTGAAGAAAAAAGGAGTTTTACGGATGAAGGGCTGATCACGGACTCAGACCAATATTTTCTCCAAACCTCGGAAGGAAGATTTATCAAGGGGAAAGAACTGCACGGCGGAGGCGAATGCTATGCGTGTCAGCGATATTCCGATCGCGTGAATTTTTGTGATGTATGCCGGAAGCTAGTCTGCGTCCTTCATTCTGTGCCCCACCAAAATTTGACCGTATGTCCATCTTGTTGGCGAAAATTGAAGTTCAACGAGGATTCTTGGGAAGAAATTCAAGGGAAATAATTCATAGTGAAAAATCAGCAACAGTTTGACGATAGAAGTCCCGCCTTAAAGCGGTATGACCTTATTCAGTATCTAGCAAAGCAAGCCGGAATGAGGCAAGACCGGCGGGTGCTTAAAGCTCTGCGTTTGATTAAATTGAACCCCACAGACAGAAAGGCCATACGTGAAGTTTCAGGGCAAATTATCAATCTGATCAAAAGCACTCCTGAACACTTGATCCAACAGCAAGACCTAAATCCATTTCAACCCTATCCCGGACGTATTGTATCCGGTCCGATAAGGATAGGAAAGGCTTACAACCCGCGAAACCGCTTCCCGGTCATCTTCGGACTCCACCCCTACGAGTTGAATCAAAACATTTTGCTGGCCGGGCGAGCCGGGGCGGGGAAAACGGTTCTTCTTCTAATCATCCTCTCGGAGCTAATGAGATTGGGGATGCCAGCCATGGTTTTTGATTTCAAGAGAGACTATAGACATTTAATCCGAAGATATCCTTCCATCCAGGTCTTCAACTGGAAAAACCTCAAATTCAATCCCTTCGCTCCCCCACCTAATACCGATTTTATCTATTGGGTTCAGGTGATCGTAGATATTTTCTTTGAAGTCTTCTTTGATACGACACCGATAGCCGCCAAAAGCATTTTCTTAGATTTTCTGGTTCGGAAATATCAAGAATTCGAGAAGCTTTATGGAAAGGGAGTTTACCCAACTCTTTTTGATATTGATGAATCGATCAGCGAAACCCTAGCGAACAAAAGCGTTTCGAAGAATTACAAAGAGCGACTTTGCACAGCGCACAGCAGAATCCGGCCGCTTCTTGTTATTTTAGGAGAAATGTTTGATTGCCAGGAAGGATACCCGATTGAAGACCTCTTGGAAAAAACCGTCGTGCTCGAACTCGATGGTCTACTGGAAGAACCCCAAAACTTTTTAGTCAACACCCTCTTTCATTGGATTTTCACCTATCGTCTTCAAAATAATCAGCGGGGGAAATTGGTTCACGCACTGTTCTTCGATGAAGCCAAGAAGATTGTGGCCAAATCCAAAGCTTCCGGCTCCTCAACAATTTCAAGGCTTCTTTCAATGGCTCGTGAAATGGGCCAGGCGGTTATTGCCGCTGATCAAATGCCTTCCAGTTTGGGCGATGCGATCCTCGCCAATGTTTACACCACCATCGTCCTGAATCTTTCTGCGGGCAAGGACATACACGCTATGGGCTATGCAATGGGCCTTAATGCAGAGCAAAGAGCCTATCTCAGTCGCTTTCCTGTCGGTCGAGGTGTTGTAAAATTGGCTGGCAGACACACCCAACCGTTCCTCATCGAGATTCCAAATTTCGAAATCAAAAAAGATGTCAGCGATGCAGAATTGGAAGCTTTAATGGAGTCAAATTTTTCCGAATTGAAATTTAAGCCAAGAGTTTCACGTCGGACTGACGCCGATGCTTATACAACAACCCAGCCCAAAGAGGAATCTCCACAACAGTTTGAGAAATCGCCAGTCCAAAAATCAAAGGATGATGAGATTGGGAAAACACCTGCGCTCCCATTCGATCTATCGGAGAAAGAATTCTCCTTTTTGATGGATGTGAAAAATCGTCCATTCCTTTCCATCGGGAAAAGATATGAATCTCTAGGATTATCAGGTTACATGGGCAACAGGATTTGCCACACCCTCCTGGAGAAAGAACTGGTTAGGGATATAGAAATCAGGATTGGGGGGCGAGGAAGGTCGCGAAAGTATTTGGAGTTTAAAGAAAAGGCTCAAGGGGAAATAGGTCGGCAAAATTTTGGTCCGGGAAAAGGCGGCTTTGAGCACGTCTTTCATCAACAACGTCTTCGTGATGATTTCATTCAGAAGGGTTTTCAGGCAGGGATAGAAACTTACCGGAACGGTAAGGCAGTGGATTTGGAAATTACCAAAGAGGGAATTTCCATTGCCATTGAGCTGGCCATGACTCCGGGAGGAGAGGTCAGCAATTTCCAAAAGAATTATCAAGCCGGTTGGACTCGGATTTGGTCCGTCTGCAAAGACCAGAAGATCATGGAACAAGTGCAGAGGGAATGGGAGGGCCAGAGGGCCAATTACCCTGCTGATCTTGTGGAATTTTTTCTCATTTCAGACCCGCGATTTTATTCTGACGGAAAAATTAACAATTAAAGCAAGTTTAAAGAAAAATCTTATTTGTAACCAATTACTTTCAAACAACTTATGAATTATTCAAGGAAACATGAAATGATTTTATTCTGATTCCCCAATTTATTCTACCACTTTCCCTCTCTAACAAGGCCCAGAAAAAAATGAAAACACAGAAATTAAATCAAGAGAAGCCTGCAGGCACAGACAAACTCATTCAAAGAACAGACAAAGCAGTCGAGCAGTTCAATGTCTCCTTCGGTGAATGCCTGGCGATTGCTGTCACCTGGTTGCAGAAATTGTCCATTCATTTGGAAAACCAAGACCAGCACCAACTGGATTTGGACAAACAGCTTCTCCGAATTGGAAAGCAATTGGATAATCAGGACACAGAACTTGATGGTCTTCGTAAACAACAAACCCGGCTGACCTCAATTATGCTTGGTCTAAGCAAAGAGAGTGATGCCCAAGGCCACAATATCGAGCAAATCAGGCTACTCAACGATGGTTTGGTGCGAAAAGTTGAGGATCTGTCCCAGGAATTCATCCAAGAGCATGTTGAAGCCCCATTGTATAAAGAATTCGCAAAAATTTACGGCTCACTCCTGGCCCTCGAACCTCTAATGAGGGCAAGCGGACAGGATGATCTTACTGCTCTGGCCAATAGCATAGAGAGATTCCTCGATACGGAGGGTATTAAAATCATTCGTCCCAAGCCCGGAGACCAATTCGAGCCAAGGCAACATCAGCCAATCAAGAAAAGTGATACGGACCAAAGCTCAATGAGCGGCCGTATCGCAAAGACCTATCTTCCCGGATTAGGCCAGAACGAGAGAATTATCCAGCACGCGAGAGTGGCAGTTTTCACATTCAAAGAAAAATCTCAAACCCAAGAATAGGAGGAATATAAATGAATAGTTCAATCAGCAACAAACAATTCGTGGGCATAGACCTTGGCACGAGCAATACCGGCGTCGCTTTTTTCGACGAGACAGGCAAACCAAAGATCATACCCAATATCGATGGTGAGATGCTTACTCCATCCGTTGTCTATGTTGGTCCTGGATGCAGGGAAATTCTTGTCGGCACTGCCGCAAAAAACATGGAAATGCTTGAGCCGGACAGAGTCTTTAAGGAGTTCAAACGCGAGGTGGGAACGGACAAAATCTACGCCTTGGAAGAGGGAAAGGAAATAACGCCCGAATTCTTACAAACACAGTTGTTAATATACATTCACAATTCGGTAATAAAATATTTTGGCGATTCCACCACTGGAAATATCAAGGTTGTTGTAACCTGTCCCGCGCAATTCAAAGAACATCAGCGCCAATCCATAAAAAAATCAGCGAAACAGGCCGGATTCGATATTCTCGCCATTATCAACGAGCCCACTTCGGCTGGATTGGCCTATGGAGTAAATGAAAAGCAGGGCGACAGGCTTGTCATGGTTTCGGATTTTGGCGGGGGAACTTACGATTCTTCACTGATTTCTTATGCCGGGGGAGAAGCGACTGTCCTCGCCTCCAACGGTGACAAGCAACTCGGAGGAAAGGACGTTGACGACATTCTTCTCGATTTGGTTCAGAAAGCATTCCAGAACGAGCATAACTTGATAATCTCTGCCCAATCTCATCCTGCCGATTGGTTCAATATTCGCGAGGAGGTCATCAGGCAAAAACACATGCTTTCTTCCAGGACCGAAGTGAAGCTGGTGGCAAGGATTGAAGGGAAGCAGGTCGTCATTCCTGTCAATCGAGAAATGCTAAACATGATCGTTAAGCAACTCATGGATAGGATCGAGAACATCACTCTCGAAACAATCAATAAGGCAAAGGTCGATAAGAAAGAAATAAAGCACGTTCTAACAATTGGAGGTTCGAGCCGCTTGATTTCCTTCCAGGAGTCAATCAAGAAAATGTTTGGAGAAAACTGTATTCTTGCGGGAAGCGTCTCACCGGATATGGCCGTTGCAGAAGGGGCCGTTATCCATGCGGCCAAACTTATTAGCTCAAAAGGAAAGACCATTGTCGATGAAGGATTGCGGGCCATTCCCGCCCCTTCAATATCCCATGTCGATTGCATGCCTCACAGCCTTGGAGTGGCCGTGTTCGGTGCCATCAACTCGGGATCTCACAAGCTCTATTGCTCTGCTATCCTTGAAAGTAATACGCCCATTCCCTGTCAGGCAACAAAGGCGTATTCTTCCGTTGAAGATGCTCAAACTGAATTTCATGTTCAGGTTTTGCAGGGGGAAGAGGATCAAAAATTCGAAGATTGTTTGGTCGTCGGAGATCGCAGATTGAATTTTCCGGCCCGTCCTTCTGACAAAGACAGCATCGAGGTAGTTATGGCATACGACAATTCGGGCATGGTCAACGTCAGCGTGAAAGACCTCATTTCTGGAAACACCGAAGACATTACCATTGATTTCTATTCCAATAATTAAAAACAGAAAGGAAAGACAACTATGAAAGGGTTAGCTACAATATTTAGAGAAATGATAAGTCCAACTGAGGACACTTTGAATGCAAGAGATTCAAAAAACACGGCCATAATCGCGTCTCACAATCAAGATCAAATTTCGTCCGTAACTATACTTACATTCGATGTGAGCGGAAGTATGTCAGGAATGGATTATAAACCGACAAGGCTTAAGGGAGCTATCAAGGCTGCCCAGCATTTCCTTATACGTCTCTCAGAAGTCGAGCCTGAAAACAGGGTGGGAATCGTCAAATTTGGAAGCATGGCAAAGGTTGTATCTCATCCATTGCCTATAGGCATTTCTATTGGTGAACTCCAAGCTAAAATCGATAATCTCTCAACGGGATGTCTAACTAATATTGGGTACGGCCTTACCTTGGCTGGAAGAGAAATCTCTCGGATTCCTTATCAACAAAATTCAAGAATTCTTCTTCTAACAGATGGATCAAGTAATGCCGGTCCCAATCCTGTAAGAGTTTCTCAGGAATTAAAGGCAAGGGGTATTCAACTGGATATTATCGGAATTGGCGGCTCACCAAAAGATGTCAATGAGCCTGACCTCAAGAAAATGGCCTCAGTTGTGAATGGAGAGTTGAGATATTGGTTTATCAAAACAGTTCCAGAGTTAGTAAAAAAATTTGAATCTTTGGCCTTGAGGGAGATTAAATAAGTCAATTCAGGGAAAATCAAGAACACTGATCATTGAATAAAATGGAACGGGACGTAACAGAACAGAGAGATTTTGAAGTCATCACAGGCGATTCAAAAGGGTTGCCTAGCTGTATTTCTATCTCACTTTCAGTTCAATTATTTTTACTCAATCAAAATCTCCATAAGCTTCTTGACCATCTTCCTTTTTTATCGGCGAAACCATTAATCGTGAACGGTAAAATGTTTTGCCTGGCCGATAAGCAAGATCTATCAAAAATCTTAGGAGTTTCAACGGCTACGATTCAAAGATGGTCTAAAGATGGAGTCATCCCGAAACCCTTCAGCCCTGAACGATCTAAAAAAGGAAGAAAGATTTTGAAATGGGATATTTATGAAGTCTTAGATTGGATACAAAAATACCGCTAGGGATTGATCTTCACGCCATATTTCGAGGATATCAAGGTATATTCTCCTATTAGAAAACGATTTCTACGGAATCCTCCGGCTTCGAAATTCTGAAAAATCTAGGAAAGACCGAAATCCCCGGGGCTAATTCCGAAAAACTCTTCCACCCTTTTGTTATCTGTAATCAAAACCTTGTAGTGCCGTCGAATCATGCTCAGTGATGTAGCACATTGATAGCAGACCTCCCCTATTGGTTCTATTTTACTCAAATTACTGATAAACGTGTGACGCATGATGTCATTCTCTTTCGCTTTTTTATCAAGTAAAATCTCCTGCTTTACGGCACGAAATTTTCTCTTTAAATTTGTCGGAAGCATCGGAAAATCTTTTGGATGAGACGCAAAGAATTTTATCCAGGCCATTAAATTGTCCTGAATCTTGATCTCACGGGTTCTTTTTCCTGTTTTTTCAATTTCCTCAGAGACGATGATTTTCCGATCCACCAAATCCACAAACTTCCATCCATATTCTGAGTTCTTCCAAAATTGTTTCATTTCCGCCTCTGGTCGCATCCCTGTAAAAAACCCCCAGACAAACCATGGGGCACAATTCTTCTCAATGGCTTTCTTAATGAGATTTTTTACCTCTGGAACCGTGCATATTTCCGGTCGACTCCTTTTTTGTTTGGGACGTTCAATATGGCTTAAAGGATTTATGGAAATTGGAGGATTTTCGAGCTTCGAAATGTCTTTGGCTTCATTCGCTAGCCATCCAAAAAAATGATTGAGGACCTTATAGCGGTGAAAGACATGGTTGTTTACTGCAAGATATCGGTCTAATTCCTTCCACTCGATTTCAGATGGTTTCCGAGATCCGAACACTTCTTTGAAAGCATTGAGGTAATACAATATTTCCTGAATTGTTTTAACGCTTCTACGCTTCTTTTTGCGATTGATAAAATCTTCCACATATTCGTCTAAATAAAGTTCATGGCGCGTATCGCGGTAATGTTTGATGAACCAATCTACAATTGTCAGGAGGTCTTTTCCTTGAGCATCAGGATTGGATGTGCGTCGCAATTTAAGAAGGGCGGCTTCAGCAACTTGTATTTCATCAGCTTTTAATCCACCACCATGATACTCTCGAATAAGACGCATCCTATCTTGCTTAGCGGTTTCTTCGGTAGAATGTTTTCGCCGGTATCGTCCACCATCGGGCAGCGTGCAGGATAACAGCCAAAACGGATTACCCGTCGAATAATCATATTTTTTGATTTTGGGATTGAGGGGCTTCATTTCTCCCAAAACTTGTCCCCTTTTTGTCCCCCGTCAACATAAATTATTGATAATCAACGTATGTTTACCTGCATGGGGTGCAAGGGGTCGCAGGTTCGAATCCTGTCAGCCCGACCATAAGAAGATGAAAGTGGGGTTCGAACCCACCAATCGAGTTTCTTCCAAGGAGGGCGATCCCCCTGAACCCGAAACGATCCTCGGATTCTATTGGCATGATTTCTTTTCATTGATTAAGTCGGATTTTTTTTAATAATGAAAACGAGTTAAGAAAAGGGGCTCCCATGAATAAATTGATTTCTCAACATATTAGCAACGATTTCACGGAGGTTGCCGAAAATTTCGGCCGAAACGAAATCAAGAATGTAGCCAACACTGAACTCCTGGACTATTTGGAGAGGTTTGCCGAATTGTCCATAGATCCAAATGCGGATTATACCCCGAACTTCAAGGTAAGTTCACCAAGAGGCGTTTTCAGCATCGAAGCAGGAGAAGATAAGATTTACCTGTCAGATACCAACGATCCGAATTTATCAAGCATTGAGACTACTCCTGATGAGGCGCTGTTCATAATTACGGGTCTTGCAGCAGAGCCAAAAGATCAAACCTCTGGTCAAACTCCCAAGCAAAGCTTCACTAAAAAATTCCTCTACCCTTGTTTGGTGCTCATCATCGTCGCCGGAACTGTGGCTGCAATCGGCCATAAGCTGCTCACCCCGGCCAATCCCCTATTCCCGCCGGTTACTATTCCTTTAATTAAAGACGGCAATCAAGTCGCCGATCTGGAAAACCAATATGCAGGAACTTATTTTACGGGGCGCAAAGAGGGGGATCGCTTGATAACAATATCCAATGGAGGAATGGTCGATTTTTTTGAAGTTAATTTTTCCCCTGATGAACAGAAGCACACTTTGGTTAAGAGGGCGTCCAGAAATTACGTTTTTGGCTCCGAGGGGGGCGGCTTTTTCGCTATTGCCGACAAAGTGCATGTAATCACGCTTCTCAACCCGGACGTAATCGAATACTACGAGGGCCGCTACAACCGCATACCGGGAAAGGTTGAATCCTTTTTCGAGTAAATATTGTAATCAGAGTATTTACTATTCCGGAAACTCTTCGCTGGAGGAGCCGAGTATGTAAATAGGGGAATTCTCAAACCCCAATTGGAAGCGCCCGGTGGTTAAAACTCCATCGTCGATAAGCTCATCGATTTCTCTTAATTGTTCACGCGATGCAACAACGTTATTATCGGGCAAGGAGCTAATCTCAATTACCGCCTCGGAAAGTTCAAACCCGTGAAAGTTATACCGGTCCCAATCGTAGAGTCCTCCAATAGGCGCCCGGCGTTTCCAACCTCCCTCCCCTAAATATCCTTCCATGTCTCGGGGAACTTCACCGACACTTTGCCGATCGTCAGGCCAATCTCCATGCTCCAGCTCGTATCTTTGAAAGGCGCCTGAAAATATCCTCAAGTCATTGGCGACAGTGGAATTTTGACTGGCCCTCATAGTTTTCATAATTCCAGGAATGGCCAAGGCTCCCAGAATGCCGACAATAAGCCCGACGATGGCCAGCTCAATGAGGGTGAAACCAGATTTGCTGTGACTATTTTTCATAAATAATAGTCAGGGGAAATCTTTACAAAGACCATTCCAGGGAAGAGTGTTTTTCAATTTCCTCAATGGTTGTGAGGCCCAGGAGGACCTTGAGGAGCCCATCGTGGCGAAGAGAGCGGTAACCGGTTTTCTGGGCCGCCTCTTTCAGTTCCTGCAATCCGGCATTGCTGGAAATCAGGCTGCGCATTTGCTCCGATACAACAACCAGTTCATGAAAGGCAACACGGCCTCTATATCCCTGTTGCCGGCAGTTGGGACAGCCCGCGCCCCGGTAAAAGGTAACCTCCTCCACGTCTGCGGAATCGTAAAAGTGTTTGTTTAGCATTCTTTGTGTCGGCTGGAAGGATTCCCTGCAAAATTCACAAATCCGGGCAGCCAGACGCTGAGCCAGTACTCCTATGATGGACGGCGCCACAACATAAGGTTCGATCCCGATTTCAATTAACCGCACAATTGCCTGTATTGCGGTATTGGTGTGGAGGGTGGACAACACCAAGTGTCCAGTTAGAGCGGCTTCACTGGCAATCTTGGCGGTTTCAAAATCACGGATTTCACCAACCAGGATAACATCCGGGTCCTGCCGCAGTATCGACCTCAACAGTATGGAAAATTTCAGGTCGATAAAGGAGTTGACCTGCGATTGACTGACGCCTGCCATGCGCACCTCGACCGGATCTTCAATGGTGGAAATCTTTTTGTCCGGAGTGTTGATTTCAGCCAGAGCGGAGTAAAGGGTGGTGGTCTTGCCGCTGCCGGTCGGGCCGGTAACGAAGAGTATGCCGTTGGGGCTGCTGATGAGACGCCGGAAAGGTTTTACAATGTCCTGGGACATGAAAAGTTTATCCAAAGTCAACAACTGCCTGTTGCTGGTCGTTGGAAGGATGCGCAGGACCACATTGTTCCCATAGATGGTTGGGATGAAGGAGACGCGGAAGTCCGCCTTGTTGGTACCCACCGAGAGGGAAAACCGACCATCCTGAGGAAAACGGTTTTCGGAGATGACCACTTTGGTTAAAATTTTCAAACGGCTTACGATGGCGGGCAGAACGCTCCGCGAAAACCGCATAATCTCGTGCAGTCGCCCATCGATGCGCAATCGTACCAATGCATCGGCCTCAGCCCATTCCAAATGAATGTCCGAGGCGCCCTGTTTTATGGCAAAATAAAGGAGCGCATCAACGACATTGATTAAGGACTCCGAGGCACTCAAGGTACTCAAGTCTTCTTGGGAAAGGCGTTCAAGCAAATTGCCCTCCTTCTTCTCAAACTGGCCGATAGAATCCGCAATGCTTTGTTCGGTGCTGTAGTGAATTTCGATGGCGTCCTCGATTTCACAGGGAAGAGCGAAAACCGGGCTGACTTTTGTTTTGGTGATGTTTTCCAGTCTTCGGACAAGCTTTTCGTCCTCTGGATGGGCCATTGCCGCGGTTATGGTGGAATCTAACGAATAAAGAGCGATAACCTGGGCTTTACGGGCAATTTCAAGCGGAATCGTGGATAACGCCTCAGGGGTAATTACCGAAATTATGGGATCCACGTAAGCAAACCCGATGGATTTTCCCCACAAACGGCACACCGATTCCTTGTCGACAAATCCCTTGTCGATTAAAACCTGAACGGTATCCAGGGTGACGCCATCGCGGCTTTTTAAAATTTGATCTATTTCCTCTTCTGGGGGGGCGGAGGCGGATTCTCGCAGGAAAAGATCTAAAAATTTATTATTCTTTTCTATTCGCACGTTTTTTCTTTTTTGCGGGACCAACCTTGAACATTTTGTTCATTTCTTCCTGGTCAACCAATTCTTTTGCCAAAACAGAGTCGGATCGCTCCGCCTGGGCCTTTTCCATCAATTCGATAAGAGAATACCGAACCTCAATCAACGGACTGGCAGTCGATGATTCTGCCAAAGTAGTTTTCTTGTTCGCACTCATTTCGGGGCTTTCCTCAAACCTGGGATGTTCGATATTGCTTTAATTACAGTAGAAAGGAGGTTATTCTTCCTCCCATATCTGCGAGAACACATTCTTGAAAATTTCGATCATTTCATCCTTCAAGGTGTCTTTACGTATATAATACGTGGCGCCTCCTTCTCCACTCTTTTCCACTGCCTTGCGCGACGCTTGGGCGGTCAACATGATAACGACCGCATCCGGATCGACTTCCACGATTTTCGATAATGCCTCCAACCCGTCCATATTGGGCATATTGATATCCAGTAATACCAAATCGGGTTTTTTCTGGCGGTAGATTTCGATAGCCGGTTCACCATCGTCGGCTTCGTAAAAAGTTTCCACCCCGAGCCTCTTTAAAATGGCTTTGAGGTAAAGCCTGATGTGGGGTTCGTCGTCAACGAGAAGAACAGAATTGGGGCCTGACATATAATTTACCTCATTAAAATTGCTCTGGCTTTGGTATAGTAGTCCAACCCGACCCAGAACTTCCTTTAGGGTAAGAAAATGAATTGCAGGAGGGCTAGTCAAGGCTATAAGAAAGGGAGTCTTGAAGAGAAATCGGCCGGGGATCGGAATCGTTGCCCGATATTCGGATTGGATTTGATAACAGATATCTGCAATAAGAGAATGAGCAAAAACAAAGCAAACCTAGCCTTTCTGAAGCTCATTGAAGAGGCGCAAATCACTCCCTCTTTCGATGAACAGCAGGCCCATGGCATTTCTGTAAAAAGGGGCTCCCTCGAATACCTGGAGGCAACGGTCAAGGCTGGGCTGCTGCCCAAAGAAACGGCTTGCAAATTGTGGGCAAAGTCGATCGGGCATGCTTACTACAACCCCCTCACCAGCATCGTTACGGAGGAAGCTCGTCAAAAACTCTCACTCGAGGCGACCCGCCAATACAATGCTTTGGGATTATACTTCCTGGCGGATGTGTTAACGGTGGCCATGGCCGAACCGGATAACCTGGAAACCATTACAAAACTCGAATCCTGCGCCGGATGCAAAATCAGTCCAGTCTTCTCATTACCTTGTGAGATCTTCGATGCCATCAAGGTGCATCATTCCAACATCGACCGTTTATCGCAATCGGTAGATACCCTTGAAAAGTCCGAGAATCTTAAAATTGCCGGCCTTTCCAGGGACAATATGTCCGATTTCATTCAATCAGAAAGCCTGGTTTCCATTTTCGATACGCTCCTCTTTCTGGCCATCAAGGAAAAGGCCAGTCATATCCATCTTGAACCTCATAAGACAATGACCCAGGTTCGCTTTCGATGTCATGGTCGGTTTGTCAACCAGTTGAAATTCCCTATGATCATCCACAAGGCCCTCATCACACGCTTTGGCGCTCTTTGCGGTTTCCATCCCGGAGAAAAAGGTTTTAGTCTGGAAAGAGGTTCCTTCACTTTGGGGCTGGGCACCGGGAAGGCTTCCTTCGAGGTTTCGTTTCTACCCTGCCTCCACGGAGCGAAGACCGTAATTACGATTCGTTTGACAAAGACTCGTCACAGCGTGGGGAGTCTGCAGGAGATGCTCATTGCCACAGGCAATTTACGGCAATTGGAGCAGTTCGCCTCTTCCCGCCAAGGTCTCCTCATTTTTGCCGGATTGCCCGGAGATGGCATCTCGGGTCTCTTCAATGCGATGATCAAGGAGATCGCCTCCACTTCCAGAAGCATCCATTCCCTGGAGGACTTTATCGAGGTGGAATGGCCAGGTATGACACAATCTCACTATAATCTGGACCCATCAAACGCCCAGGGCGCTCCAGCCCTCCTGGAGGCAATTCTGAATCAAGATGCCGACGTTATTGCCCTCCGTGGAATGAACGATGAGGCCACGGCGGCTAAGGCTGTGGATGCTTCATTGCAAGGACATTTTGTTTTGGCCACACTTTCGGCCAACGGTGTTCGTAATGCCCTATTAAAACTCAACCAGCTCGGCCTGAGGTCCGATATTTCAGCCGCCGCCCTGCTTGGGGTGGTAAGCCATCGGCTAGCCCGGCGAATTTGCAATGAATGTCAAACGGCTTATCAACCCTCTGCGGAAACGTTGCAAAAATATTTCAACGACTGGGAAAACCAAACAGTTAACTTCTATCGTGGTGAAGGCTGTGCCAATTGCCAAAATTCAGGCTACGACGGCCACGTATCCCTTTTCGAAATTTTAACACTGGATGACCGTGTTCGAGCAATAATGGCAGAAAAACTCGACTTCCTGGGATCAGGGTCGGAAGAACTTGACCTCAACTGGCAGCCTTTTCTTTTAGACGGCTTGTTGAAAGTGCTTTTGGGTCTGACCACCGTTGAGGAGGTGGAACGGGTCTGTCGTTAGACAGCCCACCATACATGCCATCAACCCCTGCCTGTATTCTCGGACAATGGCAATTCGAAGATAAATGTGCAGCCACGGCCGTATTCCGATTCGGCCCAAATGCGGCCGTTATGGAGATCGATCAATTGTTTGACGATGGACAAACCGAGGCCGGTGGAAGTTTCGCCGCCTGTCGGCCGGGCGGACAGTTTTTGAAATTTTCCAAACAATTTACCCATTTCATCCGGCTTTAAACCCGGGCCTTCATCCTTAACGGAACAACGGATAAAGTTATTCGCTTCACCGCCGGCGGACATATTTACCCAAACCCGCTTTTCGCATGGGGAAAACTTGATCGCGTTGCTGATCAAATTGTCCACCACCTCACGCAGGCGCCCCGGATCAGCCAAAACGATTGTTTCACCAGTGGACTCTACAATGAGTTCGATCTTTTTACCCGCCACTTGTTCCCGGCCCAGTTTGACCACTTCCGAAACAATTTTTTGCAAATCGCATTTTTCTTTGTGCAACTGAACATGTCCGCTTTCCAACGCTTCGGTATTGAGAAGGTTGTTAACAATGGAAAACATGTGAGTGGAGGCTTTTTCGATGCCCTGAACCATTTCCAGGGCCTCCTCATCCAATCGGTTGTTCGGATCGTTTCCATCCTCGACCATGTCTTTGACAACCCCTGAAAGCCCCGCGATAGCAACCAGGGGGTTTTTCAGGTCATGGGCAGCGATTCCCATAAACTCACTTTTTTTCTTGTTCAGAACTTTCAACTCTTCATTTCTGACTGAAAGTTCCTCATTGGACAGTTTCAGCCGTTCCCTCGCCTGTTTCAAATTCAACTGGGTGGCTACCCGGGCAATCAATTCACCTGTCCGAAAAGGTTTGGTCACATAGTCAACACCCCCAGATTCGAAAGCTTGCACAATATCCTCAGTTTCAGTTTTTGCAGTTAGGAAAATAACCGGTATGCTTGCCAAGGCGTTGTTTTGTTTGAGCTTTGTACAAACTTCATAACCATCCATTCCGGGCATCATGACATCAAGTAAGATCAAGTCGGGAGGATCCTGATCAGCCAGTTCCAGGGCACGCTGGCCGCTCTTGGCAAAGGCGATGTCGTAGCCTTGGTCCTCCAGCAAGCTTCCTACCAACTGGAGGTTTTTGGCCTTATCGTCAACGACGAGAATAAAAGGTGGATTGTCCGATTCCGCAGGTTGGCTTTCGTATTTCATGGGTTTTGGATTAAGAGGTAGCTAAGTAAGTAAATTAAAGAAAACGTTTCAACGAATTTATTAATTCGGGGTATTGGGAGAGTATTTTCCCCATTTGATCGACATCGAAACTAACTGCCGCATTTTCGAGTTTGCTTGAGAAATCCAAAAGAAGCTTAACATCCGACTTTTCGCCAAGGGTTCTTATTTTCGCCAAAAAGTTTTTAATTGGGCCAATTCTGGAACGATTTTGGACTGCGACCCACTCCTCCTTCAACTCGCCTTCAAGAAGTTTCAATAGGTTGGGCAGGTTGTCGCGGGCCATTAGGGGGAGTGAATCCATTTCCTGCCTGGGTGATGTTCCAAAAACGCTCACTGCTTGCTTTGTGCGCGGCTTTGTTTTTAAAAGAACGCTATGTGGCAGGAAGTGTTTCAACTCCGCTAACAAACGATGCTTGCCGATCGGTTTCGTCAAAAAACCCTCAAGAGATAGTTGACCTGCCCATAGCTCTCGTTCCTCTAATGCGGAAGCTGTTAATACAATGATTGGAATTTGGCCGGTTTTTGCATCACTACGGATAAACCTTGATGCTTCACGACCATCCATTACAGGCATGGAAATGTCCATAAGTATGAGATCCGGCATCTCCTTCGCCGCTAGTTCGCAGGCGTCCTTGCCGTTCTCGGCCTCAAGGGTCAAAAGACCCGACTCTCGCAAAAATTCACGGATAAGCTCGCGATTCTTGATGCTGTCTTCGACTATTAAAACGGTGGAGGGGTCGAAGTGTAACTCTTCCTCCGCAGATGCCTCCTCTTTTTTGGCCTCATTTTCACTTAACGCGGCCACCTCGAGTTCTCTGATATTAACGGTAAATACGCTTCCTTTCCCGAGTTCGCTCTCAACCGATATCGAACCTCCCATAAGCTCAACCAGGCGCTTGGTAATGGCGAGACCAAGCCCGGTGCCCTCAAATTGCCGGGTTCGATGGCCGCTTTGCTGGACAAATGAATCGAAAATCCTGTCCTGATCCTCCTGCGGAATGCCGATCCCGGTATCCTCTACCTTGAAAATAATATCCAGAGCGCTGCTTTCCGCATTTTCTATCTTTTCCAGAAGTAACCGGACACTGCCTTCCGAGGTGAATTTTATGGCATTTCCAACCAGATTAAAGAGGATCTGGCGTAAACGCACTTCGTCCAACAATAATTGCCCCGGCAAGGAAGGATCGACCTGCACGACCAATTCTAGGCCCTTTTCCTGGGCTTTAGACTCGAAAATCCGGCCGACCTCCTGAAGGACTGCCACGGGGTCCGCCGGCTCGCGCTCCAGGTGCATTTTCCCTGACTCGATTTTGGAAAGGTCGAGCAGGTCGTTAATCAAGTCGAGAAGGATTCTGCCGCTCGATATAACCGAAGAAATATAATGGCGCTGCCTGGGATCCTCGATCTCTTCCTCGAGCATTTCGCTGAACCCCAGAATAGAATTCATGGGAGTTCTTATCTCGTGGCTAAGATTAGAGATAAACTCTGTTTTGGCCATATTGGCCGCCTCTGAAATTTCCGCTAAACGATTTGTTTTCTCTATGGCCTCCTCCAACTGCTTATTGGCCTCCGTTAGTTCTTCGGTGCGAGAATTAACCTCCTGCTCGAGATTTACGCGGTTTTTTTCAATTTCCTGGCGCAGGATTCTAAGTTTGTCGTTCATGTGGTTGAAGGCAGAAGCCAGTTCGCCAATTTCATCCTCGGTCTGAATAGTTGCACGGTGCGCCAAATCTCCACTGGCAATGCGCTCGGCGCTTTTTTTCAAAGCCCTTATTGGCCTTAAAAACCAACCCCCGACGAACCACCCCAAAACCGCTGAAAGGGGTGCCAGGAAAGCGAATATGACTAGAGCAATCCATAAAGCCTGTCGTTCCCGTGCCAATACCTGCGTGACAGAAACATCGACACCTAATATACCTTCTCTAAGGCCGTCGGTTGTAAAAAATGGGGCATAGCCGGTCATCCAGTCTCCCCACTTGTCCGAATAATACTCTTCCAAAACCAATGGCCCTTCCAGGCTGGCCAGAATCACGCCCAGAGGGGATCCCGCCTCCGCATAAATATCACCAGGGTGAGTTGATAAAACTGGATTGTAATCGGGATCAGAAGTAAGATAGGAGTCGGTTATATGAATGGTTTGACCCAAATCGTTCTGCCTGAAAGTGCCCTTTACATCTACCCCCGCCTTCAAACGAAGTGACTTTAGATTTCGCTCCAATTGGAGATGTGTCTTGTTCCCTTCTGCCGAACCATCCCGAATTGTGGCGTGAGCGTCCCCGTCGATGCTCAACACGGCGATACGCAAGGAACCGAGGAGCTTATCCCTGACCTCCTTGCGTACCTGTGAGCGGACCGTAAAAAATAAGGCAAGGGTAAAGAAGGCGGATACTAACACAGTCAGGATGGCAAAACATAACCCCATCCTTGTTCTCAGCCTTCCATGCCTTCTGAGCCCATTTTTACCTAATGCTCTCATAATCGTCATTTTTTGTTATAAGATTTCAGGTCAGCAATTAGGTGGGGATACCCCGAAAGTGTTTGGCTGATAAGGTCGATATCGAAGCTCTCCGCAGCGAGCTCTAGTTTCTCGGCAAATTTAATGATCGGAGGGACATTATTTTCATGGCCGAAATGGTAAAGTTTGCCCGCAAAGGATTTTATCGGTCCCATGCGGGAACGTTTACCGACCGCCTTGCATTCCTGCATCAGTTCTCCTTCCAGAATCACCAAGAGTTCGGGCAGTCTGTCTCGGACTTCCGGCGGTAATTCCTCTAATTGCAGCCCGATGGTCGTTGTGGTCGCCCTGGGTTTCCCCGCCGTTCCTGCTTCGTTTACTTCCGAAACAGATTCGTAGGGAAGAAATTTAATTAATTCTTGAATCAATCGTCCTTGCCCGATTGGTTTTCGCAGGAAGCCTTCCAACTTCAATTTCTGAAACGAGATATCCTTCTCCGATGCTATCGAAGCGGTCAAAATGAGAATGGGTATATTCCTGGTCTTTGGATTTTCCCTAATCAGGCGGGCAGCTTCTTTGCCATCCATCACCGGCATGGAAATATCCATCAATATCAATTCTGGCTGGCCCTCGATGGCCATATCGACTCCTGCCTGTCCATTTTCCGCCTCGAGGGTTTTCAATCCGGAATTTCGAAGAAATTCCTTTATGAGATCACGGTTCATTTCGTTGTCCTCAACGATCAAGACGGTGGCTGGGTCAAAATGTACTTCTTCGTAAGATTCATCTTTTAATAACTCGACATCTTCCTCTTTAACCGCGGCAACCTCCAGGTCTTTCAGGCGTACCGTAAACAGACTTCCTTCCCCATGTTTGCTTTCGAGGATAATGAGGCCACCCATTGCTTCGACCAGCCGACGCGAGATAGCCAGGCCCAATCCGGTGCCGCCATACTTTCTTGTGCGCTGTCCGCTCTGTTGCACGAATGCCTCAAATATGCGATCCTGATCCTCCTCGGGTATCCCGATGCCGGTATCCTTGACCGAAAATTCCAGGTCGAGGGCGCTATGGTCTCTGCGGGTGTAATTTGTGCTAAGGGACAGAGTAACAGACCCGCGCTCGGTGAATTTAATGGCGTTTCCAACAAGGTTGAAAAGCACTTGCCGGAGCCGCACTTCGTCAAGGAGAACATGTTTAGGGACCGATGGTTCGATATCGATCTTCAATTCGATGCCTTTTTCCTTCGTTTTGATTTCAAAAATGCGGCCAATTTCATTCAGTACCGAGGGGACGTCTATAGGTTCGTACTCAAGGGTCAGTTTGCCGGCCTCGATTTTAGAGAGGTCGAGCAAATCATTGATGAGACTGAGAAGAGTTTTGCCTCCTGAGCGGATGGAGGAGAGGAAGCGTTGTTGCTTCGAATCAGTGATATCCCTTTCGAGGAGCTCGCTGAAGCCCAGGATGGCGTTCATGGGCGTTCGTATTTCATGGCTCATGTTGGCCAGGAATTCACTTTTTGCGCGGGTGGCTGCCTCGGCCTTCTCCTTGGCTTCAAAAAGGACCGCCTCAGATTCTTTGCGTTCGGTGATATCGCGGCTGTTCACGATAATACCCTTTACGCTTGGGTTGTCCAACAAGTTGGTGCCGATAGCCTCCATATACACCCAGGAGCCATTTTTATGTAACCGGCGATAATCCACGGTAACGGAGGTTCCGGGGTTTTTATAGCATTTTGCCAATGCATATTTTAGCCGCACCAAGTCTTCCGGGTGAACATCGTCAAACCCACTTTGCGAGATCGACTCTTCCACCGTATAACCCGTAATGCCTTCCACCGAAGGACTGACAAACAATCGATTTCCCGTTTCATCGACAATCATGTACAAATCGGATGAATTCTGGATCATCAGGCGGAACCGTTCATCCCTCCTGCGTATTTCAGCCTCGGCCCGGTTGCGCTCGGTCACGTCGCGGCTGTTCACGACCAAACCCTCTACGATGGGATCATGCAGCAGATTGGTGCCAATGGCAGACATTTCCACCCACGAGCCGTTTTTGTGCAGATGCCGGTAATCAAAATTCACGGTGGCCCCGTCTTTATTCATTTCCGTGGCCATCATCTCTTTCATTTTGGCAGAATCTTCGGGGTGGAGAAATTCAAAACTGGTTTTTCCGACCGTTTCTTCTACTGTAAAACCGGTGATTCGCTCAATCGAGGGGCTGACGTAAGTGCGCACCGCATTTTTGTCCAAAATGATAAACAAATCGGAAGAATTCTGCACCAATTGCTTGAACTGCTCATCTTTTTTACGTAATTCCGCCTGTACCCGGTTGCGCTCGGTCACATCGCGGCAGGTGACGACTATTCCTTGAATATCGGGATCCTCGAGCTGATTGTTGCCGTAAGTCTCGATGGTGATGTAGGAGCCGTCCTTGCACTTGTGGCGGAACTCCGTTATGGGGGTTGCTCCGGCTTCATGTTGAATGGCCTGTTCGGTCGCCTCTGCAATGTATTCGAGATCGTCGGGATGGATGAAACTCAGCCCCGGCTGGCCGATGATCTCCTCGACTTTAAAACCGGTCAGGCGCTCAATCGTCGGGGTGACGTATTTTATGATTCCCTCTCCGTCCATGATGGTAAACCAATCAGTGGAGTTCTGGACTAACAATCGGAACCGCTCTTCTTGGGCTTTGAGTTTTTCCTCGGCTCTTTTCGCATCCGTAATGTCGCGCCCCACGCCAAGATAGCTCCAGACTTTGCCATCCTGGTCGAAGAGAGCGGTTTCGACCCATAGCACATAGTGATCGTCCCATCTTTCAGAAGTGTATTTGACTTCATGCTCCCGACGCGGGTTTTCTGGGTTAAGAGCCGCCAGGCTTTGACGATACGTTTCGGCGTAGTTACCCTTAATGAAATCGAAAACATTTTTCCCCAGCAAGACATCGGGGGTGCCGTGGTTGTTGCTCATGTATTGCTGGTAATTTTTATTGGCGAAAATTATCTCCCCCGATGGCAGAATCTGGTTGATCATTTCCGACTGCCACTCCACCACCTGCCGGTATTGTTCCTCACTTCGCCGGAGAGCTTCCTGCGTTCGCTTTATTTCAATCTCCGCCCGTTTGTAATCCGTTATATTCCGACCTACCCCCAGGTAACTTTGCACTTCGCCATTCTCATTGAAAAGCGCTTTATCATTCCATAAAATAAAATGGTTTTCCGCTTTCCCGGGAAAGTATTCGACCTCATGCTCGATGCGGGAATTTTCAGGCGTAAGTGAGGCCAGGTTTTGACGGAAGTCATCCGCGAATTTCGGTGGAATTAATTCAAAAATGTTATTTCCGGCAAGGTCTTCGGGAGCGCCGTGGTACTTGTGCATGTAGTCTTGGTAATTTTTATTGGCGAATATTATTTCCCCGGAGGGGAGTATTTGGGTGATCATTTCCGATTGCCACTCCACCACCGAACGGTATTGTTCCTCGCTTTGCCGGAGGGCTTCCTGGGTTTCTTTAATTTCAATCTCGGCCAGTTTCGCTGCGGTAATGTCGCGACCTACCCCGAGATAACCGATCACATTGCCCTCCTCGTCGAGCATCGCCCGATTCGTCCACTGCATATAGAAGACTTTGCCGCCATCGGTTTGATGGGCAATTTCCCGCGAATTAACTTCATCAGGCGCTAGAGATTCCAGAATTTTGAGCAATTCTCCACGGTGTTCTGCCGGTGTATAATCAAAGATGTTCTCCCCAATGATCACTTCGGGAGCGCCATTATGTCGGGTAACAAATTCCTGATAGTTCCTGTTAGCGAATAAAATTTCACCGTCTGGAGCGATTTGATTGATGAATTCCGATTGGTAATCGACCACCAAACGGTATTGCTCCTTACTTTTTTGCAAAGCTGCCTGGGCGCGAATCAATTCCTCCTCCGCCTCCCTCTCCTTGGTAATGTCCCGGCCCACCCCGAGGTAACTGCAGACCTTTCCTTCTTCATCGAACAAGGCCTTATCCGTGTAGCTGATGACAATGCGCTCCCCCTTCAGGGTATGAAAATCCGCCTCGTGATTCCAAGATGGATTATCCACAGTCAATTTTGCCAGGTTCGCCCGAGTATCCTCGACATCTTTTTTTTGAAGAATATCGAAAATATTTTTCCCGATCATATCATTGGGTGAATCATAGTACGCCGAAGCCGATTTCACGTAGGCAGGATTTACGAATATGATCTCTCCCGACGGCAGTATTTGATTGATCATTTCGTTCTGCGCCTCAACCAAGTTACGGTATTGCTCCTCGCTTTTTTGCAACGCTGCCTGTGCCAGTCGTAATTCTTGCTCGGATTCCCTCTCCTTGGTGATGTCTCGGCCCACCCCGAGGTAGCTCCAGATCTTTCCTTTGTCATCGAATAATGCTTTTTCTGTGTAACTGATGACAAAACGCTCCCCCTCGTCGTTATGAAAATCCACTTCGTGATTCCAGACTGGATTTTCATATGTCAACTTGGCCAATGTTTCCCGGATGCCGGTGGCATTTTTCGGCGGCAGAATTTCAAACAAATTTTTCCCAATTAAATCTTTGGGAGAATTAAAATGCTTGAAGGCTGATCTCACGTAGGCGGGGTTTGCAAAGATGATTTCACCGGAAGGGAGAATTTGGTTGATCATGTCGTTCTGCCCCTCGACCACGGTCCGGTATTGCTGCTCGCTCCGGTGGAGGGCTTCCTGGGCTTGGGTGATTTCTTTTTCGGCCTGCTTGCGTTCCAACACACGGCCCACCTGCTCGCTCACGTTGTGAGCGGTCCTCAGCAGCCACTCATCCGAACTCACCTCCTTTTCTGTGAAAAACTCCAGGACGGCAACGGTTTCACCCCGCACTTTGATGGGGAAACCAAAGGCTCCTTCCACATTGATGTCTTTGCACAAAGGACTCCTCGGAAAATTCGAGTCTCTTTGTACATTTTCGACCCGAACGGGTTGGCCCGATTCCCAAATGCGCCCGGGCAGACCGATTCCCCTGGCAAAGGTAGTGCGCATTGTCACCTCGTAAAAATCGGCATGAGTTCCCTCCTCCGTCAGATGCCATATATCGGCTGGTTCAAGTTCGGTTCCATCTTTGGCTACCAGGTAGGCGTGGCCGATCGGCCACCCGGTAAGCTCACACACGATGTTGACACATTGCTGAAGCGAATTCTCAAACGAATCGGTCCCCGCCGTCATTTCGGCAACCCGGTGCAGCAAGGTCGACTCCAACGCTTGTTTTGCCAGAGTTTCCTCTGCATTTTTTTGTTCCGTAAAGTCGAATCCGATTCCCTCCATATGTGTCGGATTGCCATCAGCATCCCGTTTGACCACAATTTCGTGGGCCTCAAAATACCGCCACTGACCGGAAAGGGTGCGAATGCGCGCAGACCATTCGGCTTGTTCCGTTTGGTTTGAATTAAGGCCATCAAGGGCCTTTCTAACTCCTGCCAAATCGTCCGGATGGATCGATTCCTCCCAAAGTTGCAACATTTTTTCAGTATCCGGGAGACCCGCAAGCGAATAATCAAATACCTTGGCGTAGCACTCGCCATAATCAAAGGAAGAACCATCGAGGGCTAGTTTCCAGTTAGCCACATTTCCCGAGGTTAAGGCCAAGTCCAAACTCAATTTACTGAACTTGAGTTCTTCAGATCTTTTCTCCAGCTCAATGGTGCGTCTTTGAACCTCCTCCTCAAGCCGTTCCCTAGTCTGCCGCAAATTCCTGAAACGCAACCGATAAGCCAGGAATATGCCGAGAATCAGTGACAGGACGGTAAGCCCGTAAAAGATTGGAGTTTCATAGAAGCGGGGATTGAGGGTAAAAGTAAAAGTCGGCGAAGTCGTATTCCAGACCCCGTCGCTATTGGTTGCCTTGAGCCGAAAGGTGTACGGCCCGGAAGGGAGATTCATGTAGTATATATGCCGCTCGGCTACGGAGGGTATCCAATCTTTGTCATAGCCTTCCAGTTTGTATTCGAACCGAATTTTTTCAGGCGCGGTAAAACTTGGCGCGGTATAGTAGAAGTCGATGCGTTGTGTTTGCGGGGGTAACTCAATGCCGGACCGTTCTTCGACCGGCTGGTTGTCCACCAAAACTTTTTCCAACACAATCGATGGAGGAACTTCATTTCGTTTGATATGTTCGGGATCGATGACAACGGCCCCGTTAATGGTGGCGAACCAAAGACGCCCGTCACGGGCCTGTAATGCTCTGCTCACAGCGGTAACTCCAAGCCCTCCCAATCCATCCGAGCGACTGAATACTTCCATCGAAACCTTGCCTGGATTTCCGGCCAGGTATGCTTCGACCTTTTCTTTCTCAACGCGGCCGATGCCCTTGTCGGAGGCTACCCATAAGTAATTTTGAACGTCTTCGATTACGTGAAACACAGAGGAAACTGGCAATCCTTCAACATCCTTCAGGTCCAGGAATTGGCCATCCCGCAAAATTGTGATGCCGCTATCGGTTCCTATCCAGAGTGCCCCGTTTTCATCTTCGAAAAACCTGAAAACGGTATTCCCGCCCAATCCATCCTGGGTCGAGAAATGTTCGAACTTTCCGGTATTGAAATCGTAACGAAAGGCACCTCCGCCGGCGGTCCCCACCCAGACGTTTTTCGCTGAATCTTCAAATAATTCGAGAATAAATGATTCCTTTAGACCATCTTTGTCGCTGAATGAGCTTAATTCACCATTTATCATTCGGCTAATGCCGTTGCGGGTGCCGATCCACAGGTTTCCCCGGTGGTCTTCCATCAGCACGCGAACCTGGTTGTGCCCAAGCCCGTCAGTGGCAGTTAATGTTCTTGCCGCACCTCTACTCAAATGGGTCAGGCCCCCTTGCGTGCCTATCCATAATTCCCCATTGGAATCCCTCAGGATTTCTCGTACCCTTTCGCTGGGCAAAATGCCTCCTATGGGAAGATAGGTTTCAATTTTATTGTCCTGCAACCGGTCAACACCGCCATCCGAACCAATTAGAATAGCTCCATCGGCGTCCTCATAAACCACATTTACCGTATTGTCCGAAAGTCCTTCCAAGGTTGAAAAATTAGTGAATTTTCCATCGCTTACCCGAATCAACCCATTGTAATGCGTCCCGATCCAGAGGTTGCCCTCGGCGCCCTCGAAAAAGGACCGCCATCCGTTGAACAATTCACGATCGATGTAACTGTTCAAACCGGAGACATTCCACCGAAATATCCCGTTATTGGCGCCCAGCCAAACATTGCCGTCGCTGTCCTCGAAGACTCCGTAAATCTGGCCCGACTTCTCTCTATCCTCGATGAAAAATTCTTCCACCTCATCCTTTTTAAGGCGATAAACCGCAGAGGATTCCGTAATCAGCCAAAGCGCTCCATCGCTTGCCGCATATAAAAAACGGATGTTGTTTTCCGTGAATCGGGAGGTCGGATGAAATTCTGTCACGCGACTGTCCCTGATCTTAAAAACCCCTTTATCCTGGTTTGCCACCCAGAGGGTTCCTTCCTGGTCTGCGTGCAGTCCCAGTATGCGGCTGCTTCCCAGCGTTTCCGGAGCGAAGACCTCAATGGTATATCCGCTGTTTGGGCGAATGAAATTCAACCCGCGGGATGTGCCTATCCACAGGGTCCCGGTATTGTCAATTTGCAGGAAAAGCACATTATTGCTGAGAAGACCATCCTCGGTGGTATGGGCTTCAAAGACACCTTCCTTAAAAGTATAGAGACCCCCGCCATTTCCCCCTGCCCATAATGTTCCCGATTCATCCTCGGCCAACGCCCAAAAGCCGGCTGTATTTAAATTAGAATGGCTGGAACGGTCGAAAAAGGTAAATTTGACACCGTCGAAACGCACAAGGCCGCCAAAATTTGCCAGCCACAGGTAACCATCGCGGGTTTGCAGAATATCCAGGACCTCCATGTTCCCGATACCCTCGGCAACTCCCCAACTGGTGTATTGTAACTGTGTCAGTTCCTTGTCGGGATTGAGCGCCAATCCGGGCGATGGCCCCATGATTCCACCTGCCAATATGGTAACCAGGGATTTTAGGAACCAGGCCCTAATTTTGAACTTTACCTTGATCATGACTTATCTCCGCGAAAATTATTTCGATGTAGTGTAGCTTTGTGATTCCCCCATGGAATTGAACTTGATCATTCCCTGTCGCTCGCGATGGGGTTTAAAAAACACCTTGTTCCCCGATGTCCGTTCTCCCGCTTGCGGGAGATAAAAATGCGTAGATACCCCGTCACTTGCGGCGGGGAGTTGAATTTTTAAGGGTATCGGGTTCATTAACTGCAATAAAATCTGTAAGAAGAAAGAAAATTACTGTTTTTCAGGCAAAGACATTTTTGCTTTCCAATGGAATTGCGTCAAACATGAAGGATGACATTGCAGACCTCGGTCTGAGATAACAATCCTTACGATGAAGAATCCATTCAAGAAGCCCTGAAATCAGAATCCTTGACCCTCCGGTTTCTAAATATGCAGCACCTGATACTCAAAATTTGCTGATTTGATAAAACCCCGCTTTTCACCGTTCATAATACCCGTTCTGACTTTTTCGAACTCGCCTTCCAAAAACCTGTCTGCATTTCACGGATAACTAGAACCTATCTCAAATTCGCAGATGAATGATGTTTGTAGCGCCACGGCGGCAGATGCCAGGCGGCTTTGCGCCCGGATGGGCTACAAGCCCCTCGGGCGCAAACCAACGCCGCAGGTGCTGCCGTGCCGCACAAACCATTTGGACAGAGGCAGTTATGTGTTTGAGCGGCGTTCCGCGGGGCAACAGGGCTGCCAGCCCGGCAAGCCCCGTCGCGCCTTGCTCAGAACGCATAATTGCTTTCTGCATCAACATCCTCGAATTTGAGATAGGTTCTATAAACAGTTCGCACAGGTTGTTTGTTTGAAGTCTATGTCCTAAGCTTAATCGTTGCCAAGATGCCATTCCAGGCTTTCCCTGATGCAACATTCGTCCACAGATTTAATTTAGAAAATGTTCCAATATTTATGAAAACAGTCAATCTCATCGCAGTCCTATGCCTGGCGTTCAACCCAGCCTTGCCCCTGACACCCTTGATGGCAGGGAATCATAAAAAGGGCCCGGAATGCTTTAACCATGATTCCTTGCAGGCCACATTGTGGATGCAAACCTCGGCCGAGTATCATGCCGTAACTACCGGAATTTATAATTCGGCTAGGGAAAAATTGATCCTGGCGCTACAAGATCCGGATTGGACTGCATCTCTGGAACAATCCGGCGACTACCAGGATTTGCCGCCGGCGGTCATTCTTGATGTGGACGAAACGGTTCTGGACAATTCTCCCTATGCCGCCCGCAATATCCGCAACAAGCAGAGGTATTCTCCTCAAACCTGGACCAAGTGGTGCAAGGAGGCCCAGGCGGAGTCGGTTCCCGGCGCCCTCGAGTTTACACAATTTGCGGCCAGAAACGGAATAACCGTATTTTATATTACCAACCGGGATTCATCTCTCGATGAAAGCACAAGGCAAAACCTTGCCAACAGAGGCTTTCCTCTGGACCCGAACCGAGACACCGTCCTGACCAATGGGGAAAAACCGAATTGGGGCTCCTCCAAAGTGGAACGCCGCCAGCATGTGGCCAAGAATTACCGGATTCTTCTTCTCTTTGGGGACGATTTCAACGACTTCACTTATGTGCGTGAATCATCAGCCGAGGAAAGAAACCAACTGGTGGAAGAGGCTGTCGGTCGATGGGGAATTCGCTGGTTTCTCCTGCCCAATCCGACTTACGGAAGTTGGGAGCGAGCCCTTCGCATTTCCGCCCATCGGGATGACCCAAAAAAATACTATGAGGCTAAGCTGCAAAAACTGAACCCTGCTCAATAAAAGCCGATAAACGAAAATGCGGGAATGCACCATCCCTATCGCACAAGATTAAACTGAAACTTATTTCTGTCATGCCTGAAACGTCCCACTTTTATTCTGAACAATGGCCCGTCAAAGCCTATAACAATCGGGACTTCCTGAACGGTTCCGATGCCCGCTCAATTCGTGTGCAGTGTGAGCTGCTCGAACCGGAGTATCGCCTGAAAATGCTGGGCATACGCAACACCATCGTGTTTTTCGGCTCCGCCCGTTTGAAGGCCCCGGAAGTTGCTCAAAGCAATCTGCAAGAATTGGAAGAAAAAATTCAAAAATCCGATTCCCGAAGTGAGGAAATGGAAGATAGGTTATCCGCTGCCAAACGCGATGTACGAACCTCCGCCTATTACCGGGCGGCTTCAGATTTAGCCAGGATGTTTACCAAATGGTCCCTAAATATCCGCGATCCTCTGGAGCGTTTCCTGGTCTGCTCCGGGGGTGGCCCGGGTATTATGGAGGCGGCCAACCGGGGCGCTTTCGAGGCGGGGGGACGTTCCATCGGTCTGGGAATCAGCTTACCTTTCGAGCAGGGCAACAATTCCTACATCACACGGGACTTGAATTTTGAATTTCATTATTTTTTCGTGCGCAAATACTGGTTTCTCTACCTGGCCAAAAGTCTTCTCGTCTTTCCTGGAGGATTCGGCACCATGGATGAATTGTTTGAGGTAATGACCCTCATTCAAACGAAAAAAACGGAGAAGCGTGTCCCCATTGTTTTGTTTGGGTCGGAGTTCTGGGAAAAAGTGGTCAGTTTCGATACCTTGGTCGATTGGGGAGTCGTTTCTAAAAAAGATTTGAAGCTTTTCCGCATCATGGACTCGGTAGAAGAAACCTATGATTTCATAACTAATGAAATGACCCAACACTATATGAGCTAAAACGGGCTGGCCGAGGATGAAAAAGGAAACCCTGGTCAATCACCAAACCCCGGCGCGACCCGAGCCCGGCAATGAGCCGCTGGTCGAACCGATTCACCGTTCGGTCAAATATACTTTTCCTACGGTGAAAGAAATGGCACAACTGTTCAGCGGGGAAAAGGACGGCTATTTCTACTCCCGCTATGCCAATCCCACCCTGCGGCAACTGGAAATTCTCATGTGCCAATTGCAGGAGCGGGAGGACGCCCTGGCCACCAACAGCGGAGTTACGGCCATCACCAATTGCCTGCTTTCCCTGCTCCGGCAAGGAGACCACATGGTGATATTTGTCGAATCCTATCGGCCAACCCGCTACATTGTTCGCAATCTCCTGGCCAGGTTTGGGGTCACCCATGCGCTTATTTCCGTTAAGGACCACGATGGCATCGCACGTGAACTGGCTCGAGATAATACGAGGCTTATTCTATTCGAAACCCCCACCAACCCCATGACCTGGATCGCCGACCTGGATTTCATCATCCGGCAGGCCCGGGCCAACAATGTATTAACCGTGCTGGACAGCACTTTTTCCGGTCTCCACAACTACGGCCATTACGACATCGACATTTTCTTGCACAGCCTGACCAAATTTGCCTCCGGCCACGGGGACGTGCTGGGCGGTGCCATAATTGGCAACAAGGAACTTATTTCCAGAATCAAGCCGGACTATGCCAACACTGGAGCGGCCATAGCCCCGGACTCTGCCTACCTGATCCTGCGGGGCTTGAAAACTTACTTTCTGCGTTACCGGCAACAATGCGCCAATGCCCTCAAAATAGCGCTTTTTCTGGAAAACAACGAGTTTGTGGAGAAAGTTTTTTACCCCGGTTTGGCCTCTCATCCGGACCATCTTCTGGCCAAAAAACAAATGCATGATTTTGGGGCCATTGTCGCTTTTCACCTAGTTGGAAAAGAAAAGGAAATGCACAATTTTATCGAGGCCCTGCACCTGTTTCGGCTCGCCGCCAGCCTGGGCTCAACGGAATCGATGGTGACTCCAGCCAAGCTCTTTTTTGCCACTGATCTTGAACCCGAGGAACTGCTATTGGGCGGAATCCAGGAGACGACGGTGCGTCTCTCCCTGGGCATTGAAGATTCGGACGACCTGATCGAAGATCTTGAACAAGCGCTCCGCAAAGCCAACGGCTGAATCAGTTGCTTCAAGTATCCTCGGTAATTTCCATCAAGGCAGCGCTGATTTTTGCCGCCGCCTCCTGCTCATCCTTACAATTAAGCTGAGAATAGGGAGGCAATCGTTGGATACGCACGTCCAACCTGGAAAAGGGGAAAGGGAAATAATGCTTATCCCAGGAATTAATCCGCCAGGCAAAGTGGAAATTAGCGGATATCAGGGCCATGGGGGCGTCGCTTACCCGGGCTAGAAAAACCGTTCCACGCTTGAAATCGTAAAGCGGTCCGCTGGGCCCGTCCGGGCTGATCCCGATGTCCTGCCCCGATTTGTGAATGGCCAGCAGCTCGCGGGTCGCGGTAATGGAACGGCGGCTGCTGGATCCGCGAATCGAACGGATTCCGATGGTTGCAAAGAAATCCGCCTCCCATGCGGCCAGGCGGCTGGGACTGACCAAAAGGTGGATTTTTCGCGGATTGTGGAATCGGCGGAAAATCTCCGAGAAAATAAAAGACCGATTGTGCCAGCCAATGAGAAGCTTGGGTACCTCTGTATTACGCAGCCAGGCCTCCTCCTGGGGATCAATGCGCATCCTCAGAGTAGCGTGCAGGAGCCGAACTACTAGGCAAAGAGGCCAAAATACCAGCAATCGCCATCCTTTGATGCGGAAAACATGACCGCTTTTAAAGGGTTGAGGG
Organism: Opitutales bacterium; assembly: GCA_021772535.1. GTDB lineage: Bacteria > Verrucomicrobiota > Verrucomicrobiia > Opitutales > UBA2987 > JAJFLU01. Next base: position 70,415 of record JAJFLV010000025.1, read on the forward strand.
ACATTGCCCTCTTCTTCCAGTTGTTTTCCAGATACTTTTTCCATATTTCGTCCAATGCAATCATTGCTAAAATTAAACGAAAGTTCTAGCTGGAAATTCTGGATATTAAAAGGGTTTCCACAAAGCCAGGCAAGCGGCGAGAAGGCCGAGAACAAGCACACCCCACCACAGAGGGATGGCCAGAGATGGTTTTCGATTGGCCACCGCGATAAGGCCGCCAAAGACAAACCAGATAACCAGTTTGACGACAGCCCAGCCCGGAAACCCGTAACCGAGTTTGCCCAGCAATCCAAATCCGCCAACCAGAACCAGGATAAGGCCGATACCGGAAGTTATCCCGGCCAATTTCTTCAATCTAACCCCATCGACACCCAACAAGCTTCTCCCAATCAAACCGCCAAAAGCCAAAAATACCATCAACACCCCTAAAAGGTGTATCAATTTATAAAAAAGTGCGTCCAAAGAAAATTCCCGTTTTTCAATTTCAAAAAAACAGTTTCCAGAAAACTTAAAGTGCCCACAATCAAAAAATTGGAAGACCATTGTCTTGGTCTAAACTCCATTACAAATTGATATTGATGTGATTAGGGAACCTGGCACTTATGCGCTTCTATTTTCTTCTGCCGTTCGGAAGAAAGTCCGGATTGGAAAGTTGGGTATGCTGGAAATACGGCCCGGATATTACATTTATGTGGGGAGCGCTTTTGGGCCGGGCGGGTTAGTGGCACGCGTGGGACGGCATATGAAAATTTCCAAAAAAGCGCGGTGGCATATCGATTATTTACGTCCGCATCTATGCCTGGTAGAGGTATGGTTTACCACCGATGCGGATAAACGGGAGCATTCCTGGGCAAGATTGTTGAACGATTACAGAGGCGTCATGGTTCCTCTGGCCGGTTTTGGCTCCTCCGATTGTTGTTGTGTGACACATTTCTTTTATTTTTCCAAACGACCAACAATCATAAGGTTCCGCAAACGATTGACCTCTGTCTGTCCGGATCATGGTTCGGTTGCCGTTAAAAGGTTCCTCTGAGCGGTTTGACAATTGTCTCTCGGGAAATCTAAAATTTTTCACCATGCAGAGAGAGATAGACCAACGGTTTATGCGGATGGCTCTGAAAGAAGCGCGAACGGGTGTAAGGGAAGGAGGTCTTCCGATCGGAGCCGTTCTGGGGCGGAAAGGCGAAATCGTGGCCAAAGGCCATAACCGCCGGGTCCAGCAGGGGGATCCCATTGCCCATGGCGAAATGGATTGCCTGCGGAAGGCCGGGCGGCAATCGACTTATCGTGACACGGTTCTCTACACAACCCTAAGCCCTTGCATGATGTGCAGCGGGACCATCGTGCAATTCAAGATACCTCGTGTGGTTATTGGGGAAAACATAAACTTCGGCGGCAATGAAGCTTTTCTCGAATCCCATGGAATTGAGGTTGTCTTGCTCAACGATGGCGATTGCATCGAGCTGATGAGGATCTTTATTCAGGAACATCCCTCCTTGTGGAATGAGGACATCGCCGAATAATCGTCGCGACACCAAAATCAATAAAAGACTTTCTCCAGACACAATCCACGAGCGGGCGCCGTAACGACTAGAGCTGTCCTTTGGCGGGAAATTAAAATTCGGTGGAGTTCGCCTGGAGGCAACCTCCCTACCCCCACGTCGACCAGAGCGCCAACCAAGCTGCGCACCATTTTGTAAAGATAACCACTGGCCTCGGTGGTTATGCGTATGTGGCGGCCCTTGCGCGTAAGTTGCAGGCGGCGGAGGTCTTTAATTGGACTTTGAGGAGAACTGTCGCCTCCCTCGGCCCCAAAGGCGGAGAAATCGTGCTTCCCAAGAAACCGGGTGGCGGTTTCATTCATTAAATTGATATCCAGCTTTCGGCGACCCAGAGACCAATAATACCGTGTTTCCATAGGCGGAGCATAGCCTTCGTAAAGACGGTAAACATAGCGTTTTCCCCTGGCCGAGAAGCGAGCGTGAAAATCATCTGAAACCGGGCGGACAGCGGTTACCTGAATGCTTTCGGGAAGTCCGCTGCGCAGAGCATTGAGCAAATCAGTATACGGGTTTTCCCATTGGCCGTCGAAATGATACACTTGGCCTTTGGCATGAACTCCGCTGTCGGTACGCCCGCTTCCATGGATGCGGATCGGTTGGCTGAAAAGAGTTTTCAGTCGTTTTTCGAGAATGTCCTGAATGGTGTTTCCGCTGGGTTGGCTCTGCCACCCGTGAAAACCGGTTCCATCGTAAGCCACTGTGCATTTCCATCGCATCGGATTATGTTTTCAATTTGCGAAAAACGTGTATCAAAGGTCAAGGAGCATAAAGGCTGACCGATAAAATATGATCTGAGACGAGTGAATCACATTATCGCCATAAAAGACGTTTGCGCCTGGCCAAACCTGCTTTCTCTGCCCGGAGGAGAATTAGTGGCTATACTTTTCAATAGTCCGAGCCATGGGCTGGAAGAGGGCAGCCTGGAGTGTTGGAGCAGCAGCGATGGCGGAAATTCCTGGCGGAAGAAAGGAATCGCCGCTCCCCATGAAGCAGGGAAAAACAGAATGCATGCAGCATTTGGAATAAACCAGAATGGAGACCTTTTTGTCCTGTCCACAGGTTTCGAGTTGATTGACGGGAAATTGGGACCGTTACAAAGGATGTGGTGTTCGCGTTCCTCCGATGGCGGCAATTCCTGGGAGGTAAACAGATCGCCCGGCCTCCAGCCGGGGCAGTCCGAATTCATCCCTTACGGAAAAATTATTTGTCTGGAGGACTTACGTATGCAGTCTGCCGTTTACCTCAGCGAGGGAAAGGGAAGACCCAGCAGAACCTGGCTTTTGCAAAGCAAGGATCAGGGGAAAAGTTGGCAAATCCTCTCCCAAATCGGATCGGGAGACACCAATGAAACGTCACTTTTAATGCTGGCTGGCGGAAAATTGCTGGCAGCGGCTCGAACCCACGTTGATCATCACCTGGAGCTATTTGAAAGCGTTGACGACGGAAATTCCTGGCTGGAGAAAGGCCACCTTACCCTGCCGATGCAGCACCCGGCGGATTTGCTTCAATTGCAAAACGGGGAAATCTTGCTGACTTATGGAATTCGCAATCGCGGACTTTTCGGCATCGGAGGGCGGATCAGCAAGAATAGGGGAGAAACCTGGAGCCCACCGTTTGTCCTCATTCAACTCGGGGAAGCGAGGGATTGCGGCTACCCCTCAAGCGTGCAATTAGCGGATAAAACTATAATAACGGCCTACTATTCGGATCAGGACCCTAATGAAGGCTACAATGGCTACCACATGGGCGTCCTCCTGTGGCAGTGCGAAGAATTCATGAGCCCACGGCGGCTATAATCGGTCAGTGACTACCGCCGAATGAAAGTTTAATGACAGTCCTTAAAGTGTTCCTGTAGCCTCATTTCAATTTCCAGGGATGTCTTCGGAATTTTCACTATATGAAAAGAGCGTGTCAGAGCCATACTGGTGAAACATCCTTTCCCCGGCGAAACTTGCTTCACCTTCACTATGATCCTTCTTTGGGAAGTTTCCAGGCCAACGATTCTGAGGGTGTAACCTCCCGAATTTCGCAATCGGTCAACCACCGAGAGGATCTCGAAATTTTGAAAATCAATATCCGGTGGCTGTTCTACCGGATAGCGATTGGAGTGATGTTCGGTCCAGAATTTCTGCCATTTCTTCTGGGTATCGATTCTGAAAAGCTGAACTTTCTCCGCTTCCTCCAACCCGCTTTGGGCACCCATTTCTATGGTAGAAAAAGCGAGATGCAAGGGTGTCCCCGTTTGGGCGACTTGGGCACGGAGCGGTATCCATCCCGAAAGCAGGAACAATGAAAAAGAAAAAAGGCAAACACGGGTCCTCAAAAGGAATTTCCATTTTCTGGTTATGAGGATCAATGGAAGTTGCATAAGTTCAATGTAGACAAAAGTAAAAAATTGAGTCATCCGATGCAAATATGAAGTATCATCAGAATATCCTCGAAGCCATCGGGCATACCCCGCTGATCAAGCTGAACAACATGGTTGACGAAACCATGGCCACCATACTGGTAAAAGCTGAATTTTTGAACCCGGCCGGCTCGATTAAAGACCGTATGGCGGCACATATCGTCCGCAAAGCGGAGGAAGAAGGAAAAATTAAACCGGGAGGAACCCTGGTTGAAGGAACCTCCGGCAATACGGGACAGGGTCTGGCCATGGTGGCGGCGGTCAAGGATTACAACTGCATTTTTACCATGCCCGATAAAATGAGCCAGGAAAAGGCCGATATGATGATGGCTTTCGGAGCGGAGGTCGTCGTTACACCCACCAACGTCGCTCATGACGACCCGGAGAATTATTGCCAGAAAGCCATGAACATCGCCGCAGAAACGCCTAATTCCCTTTTTACGGACCAATACAACAACCCGGCCAACATCGAAGCGCATTACCTCACCACGGGCCCGGAAATATGGGAGGACACCGATGGCCAGGTGGACTATTTTGTGGCCGGGGCCAGCACGGGAGGAACCGTTACCGGAACGGGGAGATATCTCAAGGAACAGGCAGCCAAAGCGGGCCGGAAAGTCCAGGTGATTGCATCCGACCCGGAAGGAAGCATATTTTACGATCTCTTTTATAAAACAGGCCATATAGACCCCCACCCTTACAAGGTAGAAGGAATCGGCAACGATGTGCATTGCGACTGCCTGGACCTGAGCGTACTCGACCAAGTGATCCGGCACTCAGACAAGGATGCCTTTCTCACCGCCCGGCGATTGACCCGCGAGGAGGGCATTTTTGCCGGAGGTTCCTCCGGCGCTAACGTATTGGCCGCCCTGCAAGTGGCCAGGGAAGCCGGCCCAGGGAAAATTGTGGTGGCCATGCTGCCCGATTCAGGAAGCCGCTACATCAGCAAAATTTTTAACGACGATTACATGGACAGCCTCTGATCGGTTGCCTGAAACCCGTTTTAATTGCATTGTGGCCCTGGATTTAGCCCACCTTCAATTCGGCGATGGTGAAAAACCGCCGTTGATGATTTTGCACGGGCTGCTGGGCTCCTCGCGCAATTGGCGATGGATAGGCAAGAGCCTGGCCCGCGATTTTAATGTTTTCGCCCTCGACCTGCGCAATCACGGCAATTCGCCATCAGCCGAATCCATGAATTTCTCTGAACTGGTGGAGGACGTTCGCCTCTTCATTCACCAGCGAAACATGGGCAAGGTAGTCATGATGGGCCATAGTCTGGGGGGCAAGGTGGCCATGCGGCTGGCCTGCCGTTTTTCGACCGAGGTGGAGGCTCTCATTGTGGTCGATGTCTCACCCAAGCCCTACCCTATCCTGCACAGAAAAATTTTTCAGGTCATGGCCTCAATCGATGCGTCGAAACTAACCAGCCGGGCGGAGGCAGACCAACTGCTGGAACCAATAATTGCCCATCAGCGGCTGCAAAAATTTATTGTTTCTAATCTGGCCAGAGATCCGGGCGGACAATTCCGCTGGCAGGTCGATCACGAGACCCTGGCCAGAAACCAGGAGACTCTGGCCCAAAACCCCTTGCAAAAGAATGATCGTTATGACGGTCCGGTCCTTTTCATCCGAGGTGAATATTCACCTTTTTTGAAGGAGTCTGATCTCCCCGTAATCTCATGCCATTTCCCCAACGTTTCACTAACTGCGATTCCGGAATCAGGCCATAATCCACACGTCGACAACAAATCCGATTTCCTAACTGCAGTCCATAAGTTTAGGGAAAAGATACTGGCGGACCTCCAGTAAAATCATCCTTTTCTGAACGGACTAAAAGAAGTCCATTTGTCTAGAAAGGACTTGCAAATACGCTTGAAAATATCGGCTTTGAGAATATATTCATGCAAATAAACCGAGTATTGCCTAATCCGGCTATTCTGTGTAAAATGTATTATAGATGCTGGCCCAGCAAGATGAACAAAAAACCAAAGCGGCAGCCTAGATAAAGAGCGGAAAAGCAAGAACCATACTTTTTCACAGGTGAGCTATCGTTTCATAGGAAGAAAACCAGGCAACCGGACTTTAAAACCATAACCCCAACGTCATTGAGAAGCAAAGACAGCGCCCTCCCAAAAGAAAATACCACTAAAATGAGCGCCCA